>JASGDR010000267.1:0-4006 GCA_047607095.1 Caulobacter sp. | reverse complement strand
GTGGACCGCCGCCGGCGGTCTGGCCAAGTTCATGACCCGCCCGACCGAGGGCAAGGCCGCGCCGCGCTTCGCCTCGGACGCTCCGCCCGTCTCGCAGGCCCGCCTGCGCCGCGCCTATTTCGCCGCCTTCGAGAAGGACGCCGCCGACGTCGCCGCCGGCCTCTACCCGCCGATGGAGGATGCGCCGGTCGATCCGGCCGGTTCGATCCTCAAGGCCTGGGACTTCCTGGCCGACGCGCGCGAGGTCGACCGGCGCCGCCGGCGCGGCGACGGGGTCGAGGTGCGCGACGATCCGAAAAGCCAGGGCTATCCGGCCTATTACCGGCAGAACTTCCACTACCAGTCGGGCGGCTGGTTCACGGCCGAGAGCGCCCGTCGCTACGACGCCCAGGTCGAGGCGCTGTTCTCGGGCGCGGCCGGGGCCATGCGGCGGCGGGCCTTGAGCCTGCTGGCCCGGCATTGGCGGGGGCGAGACCAGCGCGCCCTGACCGCCGTCGATGTGGCCTGCGGCTCGGGCGCCTTCCTGCGTGACCTTGCTCAGGCCTTCCCTCGGGCGGCCCTGGCGGGCGTGGACCTGTCGCCGGCCTATCTGGCGCAGGCGCGCGCGCGCTCGGGCCGGGGCATGGTGCAGGCCAACGCCGAACGCCTTCCCTTCGCCGACGGCGGCCTGGACGCGGCGACCTGCGTCTACCTGTTCCACGAACTGCCGCCGCGAGTGCGCCCGATCGTCGCCGCCGAGATCGCCCGCGTGCTGAAGCCCGGCGGCGTTCTGGCCTTCGCCGACTCCGTCCAGCCGTCGGACGAGCCCCAACTGGCCCGGATGCTGGAGGCTTTCCCGGCCTATTTCCACGAGCCGTTCTACGGCAGTTACGCCGAGGAAGACCTGGAGGCCCTGTTCGCCGCCGCGGGCCTGAGGGTGATAGGCCGCGACAAGGCGTTCCTGACCAAGGCGCTGCTGCTGGAGAAGGTTCCGCGCTGACCCCCTCCGGCCCTCCGGGCCGCCTCCTCCAGAGGCGTAGGATTTAGTGGCGCCGATATCCAGATGCTCCCCCTTTGGGGAAGCTGTCGCGGAGCGACTGAGGGGGAGCCGCCACGGCAGGCCGCGCCCCGTCGTCTCATTTGCTCCGGCTCACCACCGCGAACCCCGCCCCCTGCGGGTCGGCCGCCATATAGATCCAGCTGCCGCCGGGCACCTCGTGGACGTCCATCATGGTCGTCGCGCCGGCGGCCAGGGCGCGGTCGCGGGCGGCCGAGGCGCTGTCGACCTGGGCGTAGTAGTTCCAGAACGACGCCGGCATGTCGGCGGTCCTGGTCATCATGCCGCCGATGTCGGGGCCGCCGGGCGCGTAGGCGAAGAGCTGGTAGGTTCCCATCGGGCCCATGTCGATCGCTTGCGTCTTCACCCAGCCGAACAGGCCCGAATAGAAGGCGAAGGCGCCCTCGAGGTCGCCGGCCATCAGCTCGCGCCAGCCGAACGTGCCGGGCGCGCCCTCGGGCGGCTGCGGCGGGATCTCGTCGCGGGGAAAGGGCTTGAAGAGCGTGAAGACCGCGCCGAACGGATCGGCGACGACGGAAAAGCGGCCGATCGTCGGGATGTCGGCGGGCGGCATGAACACCGAGCCCCCGGCATCGGTCACCTTGCCGGCATAGACGTCGACGTCGTCGACGAAGACGTAGCCGATCCAGCCCGGCCGGGAGCCCTCGGGACAGCCGCCTTCGGGCGTGAAGACGCCGCCGACGCCGGCCTCGCCGACATTGAGGATGACGTAGGGCGCGGGACCGGGCAGGCCGGAATCCTTCGGCGTCCAGCCGACGACCTCGCCGTAGAAGGCGGCGGCGGCCTCGACGTCGGTGGTCATCAGCTCGTACCAGCCGAACTTGCCGTTCGTATCCGACATGGTCGTTCTCCCTCTGCTATCGGCGCCCCGGCTCGGGCGGTTCTTGGCCAGGACGAACGGCGCGCGTTCGTCCCGACAGGTCGTCGACGGTTTTCAGTCCGGCATGGTCTCGAAGGTCGCCAGGCCCGGCGGCAGCGCGACCCAGTCGGGCTTGTCGCGCAGGAAGAGGGCCATGGTCGGCGAAAACAGCGAGGCGTCGTCCAGCGAGCCGGCATAGATCGTGTGGCTGTCGTCGACCCCGACCTCGCCGCCGAAGACGAGGCCGCCGCAGGCCGCGCAGGCGTTGCGCAGGGCCGTGCCGCCCCGAAAGGCCGGCGAGCGCGCCTTCAGCGTCTCGCCCGTGATCGTCACCGCCGAGGCGGCAAAGCCCATGAACGGCACGAAGCCCGAGCCCGAGGCCTTGCGGCAGTCGGCGCAGCAGCAATAGCCCTGATAGATCGGCTCGCTCGCGGCGCTCCAGCGCACGGCGCCGCACAGGCATCCTCCGGCGTATCGGCGTTCTGTCGTCATGGGCGGCATTGGCGGGCCTTCCTGTGACGGACGCAAGCGTGGCGTGTGATCCTCTTCCTTCGACAGCCCGGGATGAGGATCAAGGCTATGGCGGCGCGGTCGAAAACCTCCCCCTGAGCCTGTCGAAGGAAGAGGTTTTCGTCCCTCAGAACAAACTCAACTGATCCCCCGCCTTGGGCGGAACGCGAAACTGACTGGTGTCGAGACGGGGCAGGGGCCTGTCGAGTTCGAAGCGCTTGAGGGCGGCGTGGAAGCGCTGGTTCAGCACCTCGGCCACCGGGCCTTCACCGGTCATGCGCTTGCCGAACTCGCTGTCATAGGCCGCGCCGCCGCGTATCTGTCGCACCAGCGACATCACCCGCTTGGCGCGGTCGGGATGGTCCGACGCCAGCCACTGCTCGAAAAGCCCGTGGATCTCCATCGGCAGGCGGATGGCCACATAGCCGGCCGCCACGGCCCCGGCCTCCTTGGCCTTTTCCAGTACGGCCTCCATCTCGTGGTCGTTCAGCGACGGAATGGCCGGGGCGAACATGACGATGGTCGGCACGCCCGCCTCGGCCAGCTGGCGCACGGCGTCGAGCCGCCGCTCGGGCGTGGCGGCGCGGGGCTCCATGCTCCGGGCCAGCCGACGGTCCAGCGTGGTGATCGACACGGCGGCTCGCGCCAGGCCGGCGCGGCCCATCTCGCCCAGGATGTCGAGGTCGCGGGTGATCAGGGCCGACTTGGTGATGATCGAAAACGGGTGGCGATAGCGGCTGAGCGTCTCCAGCACCGCCCGGGTGACGCGAAGCCCGCGTTCCTGCGGCTGATAGGGGTCGGTGTCGCCGCCGATGTGGACGCTGCCCACCTTGTAGGTCGGCTTGGAAAGCTCGCGGTCGAGCAGCTTGCCGGCCTCGGGCTTGAAGAACAGCTTGCTTTCGAAATCGAGGCCCGGCGACAGGCCCAGATAGGCGTGGTTGGGCCGGGCATAGCAGTAGATGCAGCCGTGCTCGCAGCCGCGATAGGGGTTGATCGAGCGGTCGAAGCCGACGTCGGGGCTCTTGTTCCTGGCGATGACGGTCTTGGACTTCATGGCCAGGACGGAGGTGGTCAGCGGCCGGGCGGCGTTGTCGTCTTCCGTCCAGCCGTCGTCGAAGGGCTCGGAGGTGCGGCTTTCGTATCGGCCGGTCTCGTTGCTGCGCGCGCCGCGTCCGCGCAGGGCCGCGGTTCCGGTCTTGTAGGCGGTGTCGGTGAAGGAGCGGCGCGACAGCATGGAACCGATGCTACGCCCCAAATGAGAACATAACAAGAACTATGCTTGACGCCCTTCGACGCGGGCTCCAAAGCCTGGACATGATCTCGGTGATCCTTCCCGCCGTCGCGCCCGGCCCGCAAGCCGTCCACGCGCTCGCCCAAGTCCTGGCCCAGCTGGTGCCGGCGGCCGTCGACGGCCTGGTCAAGGAGGTGGTGATCGCCGGCGTGGCCGAGCCGGGGCTGGACGCGCTGGTCGAGGACAGCGGCGCGCGGTTCACGGCGGCCTTCGGCGATCGCGGCGCGCTGCTGGCGGCCGGGGCGACGCTGGCGCGGGGCGACTGGATCCTGGCGCTCGATCCCGCGCG
>JASGDR010000266.1:0-5205 GCA_047607095.1 Caulobacter sp. | reverse complement strand
CGACCCGCACCGCCCGCCCGGCCGTGCGTCCGCCCGACGTCGAGCCCCTGGTCGCCGCCCCGGCCGACACCACGATGATGGCGGCCGAACTGGGCGAGGCGGATCTGGCCGGGGCGACCACCGTCGGGACCGGTTCGGGAAACGGCGCGGGCGACGGCGCCAGCTGCGACATGGTCCGGCGGCTTCAGGCCGCGCTGCGGCGCAATCCGCGCGTCCGCTCGGCGCTGTCCATGGCGCACGGCGAGGCCGCCGCCTCGGGCAAGGCGGTGCTGGTCTGGCGCGGCAAGTGGCTGCAGAGCCCCGGCCAGGTGGGCAAGGGCCTAGCGGGCGTGCGCGAGGCCATCATCATGGAAGTCGGCTTCGCGCCCGCCGCCTGCCGCGCCGACCTGATGCGGGGCCTGGTGGTGGTCAGCCTGGCCGACGGCCCGGGCGCGCCGCGCCTGGCGCTCGGAGACGCCTCCTGGCGCTGGTCAGACCTGCTGTTCGCGCCGGGGCCCCGAAGAGGATCCTAGTTCGGGCCGTCGTCGCTGGGCCAGGGACCGACCAGATCGACCACGCGCCCCGCGCCCTCGGCGCCGCCGAGCGGTTCGGTGAAGGCCCGGCTTTCGATGAACTGCAGACCCATCTGGCCGTCGCCCTGCCAGACCATGCGGGTCAGGTGGACGAGGCGGCGAGCCGGATCGACCAGGTGCAGCGGGCCAGCCTGCGGCGACAGCTCGGGCCCGGCGATGCGGGCGCCGCCCTTGGCGATGTCGATCAGCCGGCAGCGCATCGGCTCGCCGGCCACCACGAGGTAGGCCTTGCGCGAGGCGGGATAGCGACGGTAGGCGCGCTTTTCCATTCCCTGGACTTCAATCTGGCTCATCGCGGCGATTCTACACCCGACTTGGTGAATACAGCTTTGCGATCGTGCGCACGGCGTCCTCGGCCTCGGCGCGGTCGGGCGTCTCGTCGGCGACGCCGTAGCCGAACATCTCGCCGTCGCCCACCTGCTGCACGACGATCCCGTCCGGACGCGGCAGCACCGAGACGTGGCGGTAGTACAGGCCGTAGCGGACCTCGGGCTGCGGGGCCAGCCAAGCGATCTGGCCGCGCACCGGCACGACGCTTTCGTCCTTCCACAGCGCCCGCGCGCCATAGCCGGTGCAGTTGACCACGACCGACTCCTTCAGGCGGGCCAGGTCGGCCGGCGCGTCGAAGACCATGGTCTCGATCCGACCGCCCTCGATCAGGAAGTCGGTGGTCAGCTGGTGGGCCAGGTCGGCGACGTTGAACTGCATCTGCACGCCGCGACGGGCGCGGGCGACCGGGAACGGATGCGCGCCGGGCGACAGCTCGCGCATGCTGGGCACCAGCCCCGCCAGGCGCTCGTGATACTCGGCGAACCGGACGACGTTGGCGGGGATCGGCCCGCGCGGACCGGCCGGGCCGTCGAACAGGTTGTAGCGGTCGCTCCACGACACCGGCTCGCCCGGCAGGCCCAGCATCGTCTGGTAGGCGGCGTAGGAAGTGCGGGCCATCCGCTCCCAGACGTCGCCGAAGCCCGGATCGACCTTGTCGGCGTCGGCGATCCGGCTGTCCGGCGACCAGGTGCCGGTGGCGCGCGCCGAGCGGGTGTAGGGCGTGCGCTCCTTGGCGTAGATCGTCACCTTCGCGCCCGCCCGCTGCAGGGTCAGGGCCGTGGTCAGCCCGATGGCGCCGCAGCCGATGACGGCGACCTCGCGGGTTCCGCCCTCCAGCGCCCTGGCCGCGGCGATCTCGGCCGAGCCCCAAGACAGCGACCAGCCGCTGCCGCCGTGGCCGTAGTTGTGCACCACGCGCTTTCCGACGACGTTTTCGACATCCAGGCGCGGCCCCGTCGCCCGGAACGGACGCAGGCAGACGGTGATCTTGGTGATCCGGTCGACCTCCATCCGCAGCGGGGCCAGCGGTTGCGCGAGGAACCCCAGCGCGACCGGTCCGGCGGCGGGCGCGACGCGCCCCGTCGAGGCGCAGGCCGACAAGCCCGCCGTTCCCAGTCCCGCCAGCACCGCCCGCCGGCTGCTCGCCATGATCATGCTACGCCCCGTCGCCAACCTGGGGAGGAACCTAGGGGCGACGACGAAGGCCCGGCAAGCGGCCACGACCGACGCTCCCCAGGAAGATCGCGATTGACCCAAAATGATCGCCCCGGGTCGCAGGCGCGGACAGCCCGCCCGATGCGCGGTAGTAAAGGTTGCAAGTTTTCAGATTCGCGGCGGGATAGATGAAATTGCTGATCACGGCGCTGGCGTTCACCGCGCTGTCCGCCGCCTGGGCCCAGGCCGCTCCCGCCCCACGCCTCGTGCAGTTTCCCCGCGCGGACGACACCCAGGTGCAGGTCGACGTCTACGATCGCGCAGAGGGTTCGGCGGACCGCGCCCTGCTGCTGGTGCAGGGCTCGACCTGCATGACCTCCGACGCCATCAGCTGGCGTGATCAGGTCCTGAGGGAGACGACCGTCCGCTGGGTGGCGATCGTGCGCAAAGACGGCGCGGCGGCCGACGGCGGCTGCGGCGCCGACTACGAGGCCCACGCCGTCGAGGAGGCCCGCTGGTTCGACAATCTCGCCGCCGTCCATCGCCTGAAGACGCAGCTGAATCTGCGCGCGCGGGGAGCGTTCGACGTTCTGGCCGTCTCGGCCGGCGGCCTCACCGCCTGCGCGCTCGCCGGCGCGACCGACGACGTCGGCGCGCTGGCCCTGCTCAGCACCGGCGGCGGCATGACCTTCGAGGCCGAACTGGACCTGCTGACCAAAGGCGACAAGCAGCTGGTCGAAGAGCGCCGCCGGGTGCGGGCCGATCCGCGCCTGGGCAAGACCTGGATGGGCGAGACCAACCCCGAGATCTGGTGGTGGTCGGTCCTGGGAAAGCGCTGCGCCCCGCTGCTCGACGGCTACGCCGGGCCGACCCTCGTCATCCATGGCGTCAAGGACGAGTCGACGCCGATCGAAAGCGCCCGCACCCTGGTCGAGGCGCTGAAGGCCGGCGGCCGTCCGGTCGACTTCGTGGAGATGCCCACCGGCCACGCTCTCGGCCTGAAGAGCCTGCCCGCCGATCGGAGCGGGATCGGGCGGGCCATGGCCTGGTTCAGGGCCCAGGATCGCGCTCCCCGGCCCTGAGGCCTCAGCCCGCCAGCTTCGAATGCCGACGCGAATAGCCGAAGTACATGACGCAGGCCGCCGCCGCCCACAGGCCGAACAGCAGGTAGGTGTCCCACGGCAGGCCGGCGATCAGGTAAAGGCAGAAGGCCACGCTGGCCGCCGGCAGCACCGGATAGAGCGGAACCTTGTAGCCGCGCGGCAGGTCGGGCCGGGTGCGGCGCAGGATGATCACCCCGGCCGAGACGATGGCGAAGGCGATCAGCGTGCCCATGCTGGTCAGGTTGACCAGCACGTCCAGCGGCACGAAAGCGGCCAGGAAGGCGATGAAGGCCGCCACGATCACGGTGTTCCAGACGGGCGTGCGGGTGCGCGGGTCTGTCTTCTGGAAGAGACGCGGCAGAAGGCCGTCGCGGCTCATGGCGTAGAGGATGCGGGTCTGGCCGTACATGACGACCAGGGTGACGCTGAAGATCGAGATGATCGCGCCCAAGCACAGGATCAGCGACGTCCAGCCCGCGCCGGTCAGGTTGCGCAGGATCACGGCCAGCCCGGCTTCCTGGCCGGCGAAGGCGGTCCAGGGCTGGGCGCCGACGGCGGCCACGGCCACCAGGATGTAGACGGCGGTGACGATCAGCAGGCTCAGCACCACGCCCAGCGGCAGGTTGCGGCGCGGGTTCTTGACCTCGTCGCCGGCGGTCGAGACCGCGTCGATGCCGATATAGGAGAAGAAGATCGACGAGGCCGCCGCCCCGATCCCGGCCACGCCCATCGGCGCGAACGGCGTCAGGTTCTCGGATCGGAAGCCGGTGAAGGCGATTACGACGAAGAACAGCAGCACCAGCAGCTTGGCCACCACGAGCACGGCGTTGATCGTCGTCGACTCCTTGGCCCCGCGCAGCAGCAGCACCATGCAGGCGCCGACCAGCACCACCGCCGGCAGGTTGAACACCCCGCCCGCCCCGGGCGGCGCGGCCAGCGCCTCGGGCAGGCGCCACCGGAAGAGGTCGAAGAACAGCTCGTTCAGGTACTGCCCCCAGCCCACGGCGATCGCCGAGGCCGAGACGGCGTACTCCAGCAGCAGGCACGCCCCGACCAGGAAGGCCACGAACTCGCCCAAGGTGGCGTAGGCGTAGGAGTAGGACGACCCCGACACCGGGATGGTCGAGCCGAGCTCGGCGTAGCACAGGGCGGTCAGGGCCGCGGTGATCCCGGCGATGACGAACGAGACGATGACCGCCGGCCCGGCCAGGGGCACGGCCGTGGTCAGGGCCACGAAGATGCCGGTGCCGATGGTCGCGCCGACGCCCAGCATGGTCAGCTGGAACAGGCCGATCGAGCGGTGCAGTTCGTGCGGCAGTTCGTTGGGATTGTCGCCGCCGTCGGCCGCGATCGCCCCCACGGGCTTGCAGCGGAAGAGATCGGCGAGACGCAGGCCGGCCATGGGCGCTCCGGAAAATCCTCAGGGACGGCGGGCGCTTAAGTCCCGCCGCGAGCGGCGACCCCATAGAGCGCCGGAGCCCGCCAGGAAAGCGGATTCCACCAATGGAACCCTCGGCGCGCGAACGCCCTTGCAGGAAGGGCATGAATGCCCTTTCTAGACAGCGTTAACCGTGCGGGGGCGCAATGACTTTGCAGAAGCGGATCTGGGACCTCATCGTCCTGGCGATCTTCGTGTTCGCCGCCGCCTACGCCACGGCGCCCTGGTTCGCGTTCCGCGCCCTGAAGGCGGCCGCCCAGTACGAGGACGTGCAGGCGATCGGCGAACTGGTCGACTTTCCCTCCGTGCGCCGCAGCCTGACCGGCCAGCTGGACGAGGCGGCCCCGGCGGCCAAGCCCGAAGCGCCGTCGCTCTGGAACAACCCGCTGGGCGTCTTCAAGCGCGCCATCGAGCCGATCGCCCCGCCCGAGCCCAAGGTCGACCGCTACCTGACCACCCAGGGCCTCTCGGCCCTGACCCGCGGCTACGCCCCCGGCGCGGCGCCGCTGTCGGCGCCGCGTCCGGAAACCGTGCTCGGCCGCATGCTGGCCGTGGTGAGCGGCCCCTACCCCACCATCGCCTACTGGGACCCCAATCGCGTGCGCAT
>JASGDR010000265.1:0-4104 GCA_047607095.1 Caulobacter sp. | reverse complement strand
GGCCGCCTCGGCCCTCGCCGCCGCCGTCGCGGTCGTCGCCGCCCAGGCCGCGGCTCCGATCGCCCGCGACGTCGCCCCGGCCCTGAAGGCCCTGCTCGACTGTCGCGGGATCGCGGACAACGACAGGCGTCTGGCCTGCTACGACGCCGCCGTCGACTCGATCACCACCGCCGAGAAAAAGGGCGACGTCATCATCGTCGATCGCCAGCAGGCCCAGGCCGCCCGCCGCCAGGCCTTCGGCCTCGACCTCTCGGCCCTGTCGATCTTCGATCGCGGCGAGGAAAAGGAAGAGGTCGACCGCATCGTCGGCGAGGTGACCCGCGCCGCGCGCGCCCCCGACGGCCGCTGGGTGCTGACCCTGGCCGACGGGGCCGTCTGGCGCCAGGCCGACGACCGCGAGCTCTCCAGCCCGCCCAAGCCCGGCGCCAAGGTCGAGATCCGCAAGGCCGCGGCCGGCAGCTACCTGATGAACATCGACGGCCAGCGCGCGATCCGGGCCCGGCGCGTGCTGGCGCAATAGCCCGAGGGAAAGCGGCCTCGACGCGCGGCTAGCCGATGCGCTTCATGCCGAGAATCTGGACGGGATCCTTGAGGATCTCGTCCTTCATCGCCTCGACATAGGTGGCCCCGCCCGTGGGCATGGCCAGGATCTTCTTCACGATCGGCAGGCCCTCGACCACCGTGCCGAAGGCCGCGAAGCCCAGGTTGTCTCCCGCCGTCTTGCCTTTTGGCGCGCCCGGGTGGGCGTCGAGATAGGGCATGGCGCTGGCGCAGATGAAGAAGTCGGCCGTGGCCGTGCCCGGCGCGTTGCGGGCCATCGAGATCACGCCCGGCTTGTGGCGGATGCCGGTCTTGGCGGTGCTCTCGTGGGCGATCGGCGCGAAGCGGCGGCCGCGGGCCGGCGGCGCGCCCTGGATCGAGCCCGCGCCCTTCACGCCCTTGGTCCGAGAGGCGCGGTAGAAGCTGCCGCCGTCGTACTTCTTCGCATCGACATAGCGCAGGAAGTTGGCCGAGGTGATCGGCGCCCTCTTATCCTCCAGCTCGACCACGATCAGGCCGGCGCTGGTCTGGATCGCCACCTTGGGCTTGCCGGCGGCCAGCGCCAGACCCGGCGTGGCGACCACCAGGCCGGCGGCGCCGATCAGGGTGCGGCGGGCGATGTCGGTCATGGTCTGAGCCTCGTTTTGTACTTGGCGAGGATTAGCGTGGAGCTGCCTAGCGCGTCGAGCCCGCTCAAGCCGCCGCCGCTTGACTTGACCGCTCCCCCGCTGTGGGCTCCCGTTCAAAGGGAGGCGGCATGACAGACTATCGCGATTGGCTGCGAAGCCAGGCCTATGACGAAGGAACGATCGCCGCACAGCTCTATCGCGTGGCCCGGATCGAACAGCACTATGGACCTTTGGACGGACACTATCGCCAGGACGGACTAACAAGTCTGGTGGAACAGCTATCCTATTCGACTGAGGACAAGCGGCTCGACCGTCCCAATCCCTCCAGAATTCCATTCGTTGGCGACATCAGGAACAATCTGGCCTCCTACAAGAGCGCTGTGCTCTGGTATCGGCGGTACAAGAATAACCAAGATGCGCCGGGAGATCAGCCCGCTCCCGCCTTAGATGCGCGCCCGAAAGTGCGCACCGCCGGGCCGAAAGCCAGGCCGCACGACAGCATCCGGCCTGAGCGAAGACGCACCCTGGTAGATTTCGGGCTCGACGGCCAAGCCGCGCTGGAAGCGGTCATCGCTGGGTCGCAATATCGCACCATCGCTCAGGCCGTGGCGTCACTGACCCTGTTCTCACATCCCGCGACTGTTCGCCAAACCCAGTGCAAGGCGCTGTTCCCCACGATCCGAAACCAGAAGCGGGTAGGTCAGTACGATCTCCATGAGGGACGGATGGTGCTGCTGGACGACAACAAGAGCCCGACCGACGCCTTTCTATGGGCGAACGGCATAAACCGCCGCGGCCCCGACACCCAATTCAACCATGTCTATGCCAACAGTCTCGACATGGACGCCTATACCGCCTTGCCCAACCTTTGCATGACCCCGGCGTTCATCGCCAAGCTGACGGACACGAACGAACACGTCCGCGCCCTACTGTGTTATCGCAGCCATCAGCTCTATGGCTGGCTCCCCAAGGGCGCCACCCCACCCGAAAAGCCTGAAGAGTATGAAATCCTCGAATGGGCCGCGCCGCTGCCGCCAGTTGCTGACGTTCGGGCGACAATGGAACGGGCCATGGCCAGCAAACCCAAAAGTCGCACGGTGATTGCCGCACGAAGGCTGGGCTGGCTGTTTGCCTGACGAAACGCTCTCCTAGGCTCAGCCCCTTCCCCAGCCCCCGCCGCCGGGCGTCTCGACGATCACGCGGTCGCCGGCCGCGACCTGCGCCTCGTCGGTGGCCGCCAGGGCCTGCACCGTTCCGTCCGCCCGCTCGATCCGAGCCAGCCCCAGCGCCCCGCTCGCCCCGCCGTGCAGGCCGAACGGCGGCACGCGGCGGCGGTTGGACAGCAAGGTGACCGTCATCGGCTCGCGGAAGCCGATGGTGCGCACTACCCCGTCGCCGCCGCGATTGGCCCCCGCCCCGCCCGAACCGCGCCGGATCGAAAAGGCCTCGACCCGCACGGGATAGCGGCTCTCCAGCACCTCGGGATCGGTCAGGCGGCTGTTGGTCATGTGGGTCTGCACCGCATCGGCGCCGTCGAAGTCCGGCCCCGCCCCGGCCCCGCCGCAGATGGTCTCGTAGTACTGCCGCCGCTCGTCGCCGAAGGTGAAGTTGTTCATCGTGCCCTGGGCGGCCGCCATGACGCCGAGCGCGCCGTAAAGGGCGTCCACGACGACCTGGCTGGTCTCGACGTTTCCGGCCACCACCGCCGCCGGATAGCGCGGCTTGAGCATCGAGCCTTCGGGAATGACCAGCTCGACCGGCCGCAGGCAGCCGTCGTTCATCGGGATCTCGTCGTCCACCAGGGTGCGGAAGACATACAGAGCAGCCGCCCGGCAGATCGAGGCCGGGGCGTTGAAGTTGGTCGGGATCTGGTCGCTGGTGCCGGTGAAGTCCACGCGGGCGGTGCGCGCCGCCCGATCGACCGTGATCGCCGCCTTCACCACGCTGCCGTCGTCGAGCTCGTAGGCGAAGGCGCCGTCCGACAGCTTGGCCAGCACGCGGCGCACCGCCTCCTCGGCGTTGTCCTGCACGTGGGCCATGTAGGCCTCGACCACCTCCTGCCCGAACTCGGCGACGAGGCCGGTCAGGCTTTCGGCCCCGCGGGCGCAGGCCGCGACCTGGGCCTTGAGGTCGCCGATGTTCTGGTCGGGATTGCGGGCCGGCCACCGGCCCGAGGCCAGCAGGGCCCGCGTCTGCGCCTCCAGGAACCGCC
Organism: Caulobacter sp.; assembly: GCA_047607095.1. Taxonomy (GTDB): domain Bacteria; phylum Pseudomonadota; class Alphaproteobacteria; order Caulobacterales; family Caulobacteraceae; genus Caulobacter. The sequence continues at coordinate 723 of JASGDR010000265.1, read as the reverse complement.
CGCCCTCGACCAGCAGGAAGTTCTCGATGAGGACGCCCTCCTCCTCGACCGTCTTGCTGCCCGGCGGCATCGAGCCCGGGGTGATCCCGCCGATGTCGCCCTGATGGCCGCGCGCGGCGACGTAGAACAGCAGGGCCTGGTTCGCGTCGAACACCGGCATGACCACGGTCACGTCCGGCAGGTGGGTGCCGCCGGCGTAGGGGGCGTTCAGCATGTAGACGTCGCCGGGTTTCATGCCCCGGCCGTCGGCGCCGCGCGCGTCGCGGATCGCCCGCACGCTGTCGCCCATCGAGCCCAGGTGCACGGGCATGTGCGGGGCGTTGGCGATCAGGTTCCCGTCGCGGTCGAACAGGGCGCAGGAGAAGTCCAGCCGCTCCTTGATGTTCACCGAATAGGCGGTGTTCTGCAGGGCGAAGCCCATCTCCTCGGCCACGGCCATGAAGAGGTTGTTGAACACCTCCAGCATCACCGGATCGGCCTCGGTTCCAGCCGCGCGGCGCGGCGCCAGGGCCTCGACGCGGTCGAGGATGAGATTGTGGCGCGCATCCACGCGGGCGCGCCAGCCCGGCTCGACCACGGTGGTGCCGGTGGCCTCGCGGATGATCGCCGGCCCGGCGACCTCGGCGTCGATCGACAGGCCCGCACGGTCGAGCACCGGCGTATCGTAGGCCTGGCCGGCCAGGCGCGCGGGCACGACGGCCAGCGCCCCGCCCGTCCCGCCGC
>JASGDR010000264.1:0-2848 GCA_047607095.1 Caulobacter sp. | reverse complement strand
GGCCTGACCAACAACTGATCTGGCTTGACCTGCGGGCGGCTCGATAGCGCATGCCGCGCGAACGAAAAACGCCGCCGCGAGGCGCGGCGGCGTCGATCGGGCGGTGTCGCGGCCCCAGGGCTATCGGGGACGCAGGACCACCGTGCGGGCCTTGTCGCCGAGCGGCAGGGTGTAGGCGCCGCGTTCGAAGACGCCCTCGCCGGGCGCATAGGTCTTGGCGCCGGCGGTGGTGGCCTCGACCAGCAGGCGCGCGGCTGGGGTGGCCGCATCGGCGGCCGCCAGGGTCAGGGTGATCTCGCCGGTCGCCGGGACGTAGGTCGCCGCCTCGATCTTGCCGGCCTCCAGCGTCAGCCAGGCGCCAACCGGAGCGACGAACAGGCGGGCGCGGGCGCCGTCCCTGGGCGTGATGCGCACGACGTCGCCGTCGGCCTTCACGTCGCCGCCGAAGCCCAGCCAGCCGAAGGTCGGATCCTTCACCGCATAGGTCGCCGCCGCGTAGGCGTGACCGAAGAAGCCCATGCCGTAGTCGCCGGTCAGCGGATCCCACTTCATCATGTCGGGATAGGAGTGGAACGCGGCCGAGCCGAAGCCGTCCTGGTCGATGTTGGTGATCCCGCCCATCATGCCGCCGTAGGCCACGCGCAGCAGATGCAGGTCGGCCGGGTCGGCGCGGAAGGCGTCGAACAGCGGCACGGCGTTCAGCGCCGAGCCGTAGTGGTGGATCTGCCGCTCGATGCGCGAGTACTTGCCGCCGTAGAGGAAGTCCCAGTAGCGGCGGGCGTTGCCGTTGTAGCCCCAGCTGGGAATGGTCGGGTCGTAGGCGAGGATCACCTCGCGGGTCTCGTCGGCCTGCGGCTGATAGCCGAAATAGCGCATCCAGGCATAGACCTCGGGCTGGCCGGTGGAGTCCCAGGCCATCTCGCTGCCGAACGGATAGGGCAGGGTCTTCCAGTGGTCGGCGCGGCCCTTCATCAGGGCCTCGTACTCGGCCGCCTCGGCGGTCATGCCCTCGCGCTTCAGGTCCTTCAGGATGTCGACGAAGACGTCGCCCTCCATCTGGCCGAACTGGGCGTAGTAGGGGGCGTCGCGCATCATCGCCACGGCGGTCATCCGCGCGTGATCGAGATACCAGCGCCAGTCGTGGCGGGTGATCAGGCCCTGGTGGTTGCGGGCCAGGCGATAGAGCACCCAGTGGCCGATGGCGACGTGGGGATAGTTGTAGGACCGGCCGAGGTCGCCTGCGTCCTTCTTCGACCACGAGGTCCACGAGCGCCAGTCGATCTTCGGGTCGTAGTAGTTCGGCAGCTCGTCGGGCTGGTAGTAGAAGAGGCTCTTCTTGACCGCACCGGCCTGCGGGCCTTCGGCGACCTGCAGTTCGCCCACGACGGTCTCGTCGACCATCCGCTCCAGCTTGGCGACCTCGCCGGCGTCGGGATTGTCGAGCTGCTTCATCATCGCCGCCACCCAGGCGCCGGCGCCGCCCTCGTCGCTCATGCCCGCGACCCAGACGCGCGAGTCCTGGGTGACGATCTTGTCGGTCTCGCGGTCGTAGCTGAGGATCGCGGGCGAGCGGCCGAACGGGTCGGCCTTGTCGTCGAACCACTGCTTGTCGGTGGTGAAGCGGCCCAGATCGGCCATGGTCTGTTCGAGCGGCTTGGTGACGAAGTAGCTGACCGTCTGCACCTGGCCGTCGGCATAGGTGATCGACAGGGTCGCGCGGCCCCAGCCCGAGGCCTTGACGTCATAGCGCGCCCAGCCCTTGCCTTCGCCCGCCGAAGTGGCGACCAGGGCGCCGGCCGGGAAGCTCTCGACCTTGGCCACTTTCGACGGCGATTTCAGGAACAGCGAGCCCTGCTGGTCGGTGGGCAGGACGTAGCCGGGCACGCCCACAGCGACCGGGCGCTTGTTGGCGACCAGGGTGTCCTCGATGGCGCGGATGGAGGGCGAGGCCACGAAGCGCACGCCGATCTCACGCTTCTCGCCGGGCTTCAGGACCAGGCTGGTCGGGGTGTTCCACTGCTGGCCGGCGTTCTTCCATTCCTTCTCGGCGAAGCCCAGGCTGGCGATGGTCCAGTCGTAGAAGCCTTCGGCCGTCTGGCCGCGTTGGGTCTTGTCGGTGAGGATGTCGCCGTCGCGCACGGCGCGGGCCTCGCGGATGGGGCGATAGGCCTCCAGCGGCGTGCCCTTCTCGGGCAGGACCAGCAGGGCGGGGCCCTTGCCGTTCAAGCGGGTCACCTGCAGGTAGCCGGCGTCGCGGCCGATATAGGGGTCGACGAAGCTGGCCTGGGCGTGAGCCTCCTCCAGCGAGCGGTCGGTGATGATGTTGTCGAACACCATCGGCAGGCCCAGGCCCCCGATCTCCAGCGGCGCCTTGCCGGTGTTGACCAGGGTGAAGCGCAGGGCCAGCACGCCGCCTTCGTTCACCCAGCGGCGCTCGACGCGCACCGGCGCCGCTTCGCCCAGCGAGGCGGTGATGTCGGCCGCGGCCAGCACGGCGCCGCCGGCCTTCAGGGCGCGGATCGGCTTGCGTGCGTGGGCCGAGCTGAAGTCTTTCCAGGCCCCTCCGGCCTCGCGCACCCGCAGGTGAATGTCGCCGATGTGGACATAGCCGTCTTCCGCGCGTTCGGCTTCGCGGGCGCCGGGCGTGAAGTCGAAGGCCGGTTCGCCCAGCGGCGACAGCCGCGCCAGGGTCTGGGTGTCGGTCCGCAGGTCCAGCTGGAACTGCTTGGTGCGGTAGGCCGTCTTGGCGATCGGCGGGAAGACCTTTTTCTCCGCCTTCGGCGGCTCCTGGGCGAAGGCCGTCGTCGGGACGGGCAGTGCGGCGGAGGCGCCGGCGAGCAGCTGCAGG
>JASGDR010000263.1:0-4344 GCA_047607095.1 Caulobacter sp. | reverse complement strand
CGGACGCCGGAGACGAGGACCTCGACGACGGGCTGGGCGCCGCCGGAGCCGAGGACGAGGTCGACGGAGGAAACCCCCTCCGTCGGCTTCGCCGCCACCTCCCCCAGAGGGGGAGGATCTTGGTTCCTGCCCAGCCACTTCCGCACCAGATCCGGATCGTCCACCGTCGCCGACAGGCCCACCCGGCGCATCCGCGGCGCGAATTGCTGGAGGCGGGCGATGTCGAGCGCCAGCAGGTCGCCGCGCTTGGACGGCCACATGGCGTGGGCCTCGTCGACGATCACGCAGGCGAGGTCGGCGAAATACTCCCGCGCGCCCTCCCAGGCGCAGAACAGGGCCAGCTGTTCGGGCGTGGTCAGCAGGATGTCGGGCGGGCGGACGCGCTGGCGGGCCTTACGGCTCTCGCCGGTGTCGCCGGTGCGGCTCTCGGCGACGATGGAGAGGCCCATCTCGCGGATGGGCGTCATCAGGTTGCGCTCGACGTCGACGGCCAGGGCCTTGAGCGGCGAGATGTAGAGGGTGTGGATCCCGGCGGGCGTGTTGCGCGGCGGCCGTTCGGCAAGGTCGATCAGGCTGGGCAGGAAGCCCGCCAGGGTCTTGCCGCCGCCGGTCGGAGCGATCAGCAGGGCGTCGCGGCCCGCCTTCGCCTTCTCGATCATCGCCAGCTGGTGGGCGCGCGGGGCCCAGCCCCTGGCGGCGAACCAGTCGGAAAAGCGCGGGGGAAGCAGGTCGGCCGGAACCATCGACGGGGCTATAGCATGTTCTCGTTCTGTTTCTGTCGAGGAATCGACATCGCCGGCGCGCGACGATCAAAAAGTGGTAGCCGGTTTCGGCGCCCGTCGCGCGCCATGCATAGACAGAACAGCGTGCGAAGTTTGCCCTTCGTCGCCAAGCTTCCTAGGGTCGGCCCCGAAAGTTCTCGGAGTTCGTTCATGCACCGCCGCGCCGCCCTTCTGCTGACCGCCGCCCTGGCCCTGCCGGTCATGGCTCACGCCCAGACCAGGATCGACAGCGGCCCGATCGATCCGGCGCGGCTGTCGGACATCACCCGCACCCTGGCCAGCGACGAGTTCCTGGGCCGCGCTCCTGGTGGTCCGGCCGAGCAGAAGACCACCGACTACATCGCCGCCCAGTTCAAGGCCCTGGGCCTGGAGCCGGCCGGCGACGCCGGCAGCTACACCCAGAAGGTGCCGCTGGTGCACACCCGCATCGACGGCCCGATCGCCATGAGCTTCTCCACCGCCGGCGGCGCGATGCCCCTGGCGCAGGGCGGCGAGGCCCAGGTGATGACCCTGCTGCCGGTCGACGCGGTGGCGATCAAGGACGCGCCGCTGGTCTTCGTCGGCTACGGCGTTTCGGCGCCCGAGCGCGGCTGGGACGACTTCAAGGGCGCGGACCTGAAGGGCAAGGTCGCCGTCTTCCTGATCAGCGATCCCGACCTGGAGGCAGTCGAGGGCGAGCCTGCCTTCGGCAAGTTCGGCGGCAAGGCGGCCACCTACTACGCCCGCTGGACCTACAAGTACGAAGAGGCCGTGCGGCGCGGGGCCGTCGGCGCCCTGATCGTGCACGAGACCCTCGGCGCGGGCTACGGCTGGAGCACGGTGAAGGCCTCGAACGGCGAGGGCTACGACATCGTCCGCCCGAACCCGGCCAAGGAGAAGCTGCAACTGCAGGGCTGGATCCAGCGCGACACGGCCGTCGATCTCTTCAAGCGCTCGGGCCTGGATTTCGAAGCCCTGAAGAAGGCCGCTCGCGATCCGTCGTTCAAGCAGGTGGCGCTGAAGGGCGCGGCGTTCTCGGCCAGCTACAAGGTCGCGCACGAGGCCATGGTCAGCCACAACGTGGTGGCCCGCCTGCCGGGCACGACCCACGCCGACGAAAGCCTGATGTACGCCGCCCACTGGGACGCCTACGGCGTCGGCGCGCCGGACGCGCAAGGCAAGACGATCCGGGCCGGCGCGGCCGACGACGCCATCGGCGTGGCCGGGGTGATCGAGGTCGCGCGGGCTTTCAAGCAGGGGCCGGCGCCGCAGCGCTCGATCCTGTTCGCCGCCTGGACGGGCGAGGAGCGGGGTCTGCTGGGCTCGGAATACTACGCCGTGAAGGCCGGCGACGCGGCCCTGGGCAAGATGGCCGCCAACTATACCCTCGACGTGCTGCAGACCGCCGGGCCCGCCAAGGACATCGTGCTGGTCGGCGCCGGCCAGAACGAGTTGGAGCAGGGACTGGCCAAGGCCGCGGCCGCGCAGGGGCGCACCGTGACGCCGGACGCCAAGCCCGAGCGGGCGCTGTTCTACCGCGCCGACCACTTCTCGCTGGCCAAGCGCGGGGTGCCGGTGCTGCTGGTCATGGGGCTGGGCGGCGGCGCCGATCTCTTGAACGGCGGGCGCGCGGCGGGCGACGCCTGGGTCGCCGACTACACCGGCCGATGCTACCACCAGCCCTGCGACGCCTGGAGCCCGGACTGGGATCTGCGCGGCGCGGCCCAGGACGTGGCCCTGGTCTACGAGGCCGGCAAGGCGATCGCCAACTCGCGCGTCTGGCCCGACTGGAACGCCGGTTCGGAGTTCAAGCCGGTGCGGGCGGCCAGCGCCGCCGAGCGGAAATAACGGGCGTAGGGCCGTCGGCGTCGCGCGCCGTCGCCGTCGGCCCCTTTACCCGGAACAGGCGAGCCCTTAGGCAGGACGCGCGTTCGACCGCGTGGGGCGGCCGAATCCGCATCTGACAAGGTTCTTCCATGCCCTCGGGTCTCGTCGCGCTTCTGGATGACGTCGCCGGCATCGCCAAGATCGCCGCCGCATCGATCGACGACGTCGGGGCCGCCGCCGGCAAGGCGGGGACCAAGGCCGTGGGCGTGGTGGTCGACGACGCCGCCGTGACCCCGGGCTACGCCATGGGCTTCACCCCCGACCGCGAGCTGCCGATCGTGGCCAAGATCGCCGTCGGCTCGCTGCGCAACAAGCTGATCTTCCTGCTGCCGGGCGCGCTGCTGCTCAGCGCCTTCGCGCCCTGGCTGGTGACGCCGATCCTGATGCTGGGCGGTGCCTATCTGGCCTTCGAGGCCACCGAGAAGATCCTCGAGATCTTCGTCCACCACGACGAGGCGGTGGAGACCGACGAGCTGGCGCTCAGCGGTCCGGAACTGGAGAAGGCCAAGGTCGGCGGCGCGATCCGCACCGACCTCATCCTGTCGGCCGAGATCATGGCCATCGCGCTCGCCGACGTATCGGGCCGCCCGATCCTGATCCAGGCCGCGGCCCTGGCCATCGTCGGCGTGGTGATCACCATCCTGGTCTACGGCGTGGTCGGCCTGATCGTGAAGATGGACGACATCGGCCTGCACATGGCCAAGAGCCCGCGCGCGGCGACGCAGAAGTTCGGCCGCGGTCTGGTCAAGGCCATGCCGGTGGTGATGAGCGCGCTCGGCTATATCGGCACGGCGGCCATGCTGTGGGTCGGCGGCGGCATCATCGTGCACGGCCTGCACCATTTCCACCTGACGCCGATCCCGGCGTGGGTCGAGGCCGTCGAGCACGCCGCCGGCCTGGTTCCGGCGATCGGTCCGGTGACCGGCTGGCTGGCGATGGCGCTGGCCTCGGCCGTGGTGGGCCTGGTGGTCGGCGGCGTGATCGCCGGCGCGCTGCACCTGATCCCGCGCAAGAAGGCCCACTAGGGGAGGGGCTGTTGGCGGATCCCAAGCCTCCCTCCAAGCCCAAGGCCGTCAAGAAGGCCGCGCCGCGCAAGTCGGTCAACGCGGCCAACCTGGCGCACCTGGGCCCCGAGGCCCTGGCCGCCCTGCTGGTCGAGGTGGCCGAGGGCCATCCGTCCATCAAGCGCCGCCTGAAGCTGGCCCTGCTGGGCGAGGTGGGGGCGGCCGATCTCGCCGCCGAGATCGACAAGCGCGTGGACGCGATCGCCGACAGCCGCGCCCGCATCAACTGGCGCAAGTACAAGGATTTCGTTCGCGATCTCGACGCCCACCGCGCCGCGGCGGGCGGCAAGCTGGGCGAGCTCGATCCCAATCTGGCCGTGCCGGTGCTGGTGCGGCTGGTGCGGGTGTCGGAAGACCTGGAAGGCCGGATCAACGACGCCAAGGGCGAGCTGATCGCCGTGTTCGACCAGGCCGTGGCCGACGTGGCGCGGCTGTCGCCCAAGGCCCTGACGCTGGACAGCCGCTCGCTGGCCGACGCGCTGCTGGCCTTCGTCGAGGGAGCCTCGACCAAGCTTTCGGTCGATCTTCTGCGCGCCGCCGCCCCGGCCCTGGCCGGCGACGCCGTGGCCGTGCTGCGCGGCAAGGTGCGCGAGCGCCTGGCCGCCCAGCGTCGTCCCGACCCGCGCCTGCGG
>JASGDR010000262.1:0-7034 GCA_047607095.1 Caulobacter sp. | reverse complement strand
CGGCCCAGGCGGTGACCGGCCGGGCCACGCCCATCGCCGCCAATCGCGGCAGGCCCGCGGTCCTGCCCGACGGGGCCAAGGCGGTGCTGACCTATCACCCGTCGTTCCTGCTGCGACTGCCCGACGAAGCGGCCCGGATGCGCGCGGGGGCCGAATTCGTCGAAGATCTGCGCCTTGCGGGCGAGCTTGCCGGACTGCTCGACTGAAGATCGCGCGAGCGCCCGCCAGGCGGACAGGCCGCGCAAAAAATCTGCTGAATCTTTCGGCGTCGCTTCACCGGGCGCAAGTCCTTGCCCCGCCTTGTAATGTTACCGGCGGAAACACGGCGCATAAGCCGTCCCCGCCGTCGGGGCGTCCGTTCGCCTCTTGCCACGACGGCTTCGCCGGGGTTGGTTCCCGGCCGGGGAAACGAGGGCGATGACACCAGAAGACGAACACCGCCGAGCCTGGTTCCGCAGGGAGATCCTGCCCCTGGAACCGCGGCTTCTGGCCTATGCGCGGAAGTTTTGCCGCGACGGGGAAAGCGACCCGGAGGACCTGGTCCACGACGCCTTCGCCCGCGTGATCGCCTGCAAGACTTGGCGCGAAATCACCAATCCCGCCGCCTTCGCCTCGCGCACCATCCGCAACATAGCCTTCGACGGCCTGCGTCGCCGAAAGGTGCTGACCATCACCGCCGTCGCCGATTTCGAGCAGATCGGCGGCATGGACGAGACCCCCGGCCCCGAGGCCTCGCTGGTCTCGCGCGACGAACTGCGCCAGCTGCGCGAAGCGATATCGGAGCTGCCTACACAATGTCGGCGTGTATTCACGCTCAGGAAAGTCTATAGCCTATCGCCGGGCGAGATAGCGGTTCGCATGGGCCTGTCCGTCTCGACTGTCGAGAAGCACCTGATCAAGGGGCTTCGCTACTGTTCCGAAAAGCTGGGCCGCCCGGGGGCGATCCAGCCAGTGCGTATCGACGAAGGGCGTTCATGGGTCGGGAAGCGGGATCGCGACGCGAAGCGGTGAGAGCAGCCGCCGCCCAATGGGTGGTGCGGCTGTCCGATCCCGCCCGCGCGCCGCACGAGCGCGCCGCCTTCGAGGCCTGGCGAGCCGAAAGCTTCGAAAACGAAGCCGCCTTCGAGCGCGAACAGGCCGCTTGGGAGCGGGCCGACCGCCTGCGCGTCTTCAAGCCGGCCGTCTCCAGGCCCGACGCCGACCTGTTCGCGCCGGCCGATGCGCCGCGCCGCGCCTTCGACCGCCGCTCGCCCTGGACGATGATGGCCGCCGCCGCCGCGATCGCCGGCGTGATCGGGACCGGCGTGCTCAGCGCCACCGCCTCGACCGCCTACGCCACCGACATCGGCGAACGCCGCGTCGTGGTGCTGGCCGACAACAGCCGCATCGAGCTCAACACCGACAGCAAGGTCGTGGTCCGCTATCGGGGCGGCGTGCGCGAGGTGAAGCTGATCAAGGGCGAGGCCCTGTTCGAGGCCGCCCGCGACGCACGCCCCTTCGTGGTCAAGGCCCGCGACGCCCGCATCGAAACCGCCGGCGGCGAACTGACCGTCCGCCTGGGCGCCGAGAACGCCGCCGTCACCGTCCGCCGCGGCGCGGCCCAGATCGAGCCCGACGGCAAGGGTCCGGCCCCCGAGGTCAAGATCGCCGCCGGCAACGCCATGGTCTACGGTCCGCACGGCCGCCGCGCCCAGTCGCTGTCGGACGCCGACATCGACCGGGCGCTGGCCTGGCGCCAGGGCGCCATCGCGCTCAACGGCCAGTCGCTGACCCAGGCCGTGGCCGAGTTCAACCGCTACAACCGCCGCAAGGTCCGCATCTCCGACCCTTCGATCGCCGACCTGCGACTGGCCGGCTATTTCCAGAGCACGGAGCCCCAGGCCTTCGTCACCGCCGTCACCAGCGCCTTCCCGGTGCGGGCCAGCGAAGGCGAGGACGGCGTGATCCGCCTGGCCCGCAAGGGATAGACGCGGCTTCCTCCCCTGGAAGGAGGAGGCTGCCCCAAGGGCCGGAGAGGAAGCGGCTGCTGAGCCGCCGCGATCACTTCTCCCCTCAGTCGCTTCGCGACAGCTCCCCCTTTTTTCTGGGGAACATCCGGCCCATCGTGGCGCCCGCGCCACACCCGTCACACCTCCGCCACAAATTTTACTCGGCGACTGGAGGTTTCCGTAACGCCCCCCGTCGAAGCCGGTAAGAACGTCGCGTCGAGGGGGCGCGGCGGACAAAGGGGACTCGAAATCTTGTCCATGCGTAACACCCAAAGCCGGCGGACCGTCCGCGGCCTGCTGCTGGCCTCGGCCGCCGTCCTGACCATCGCCGGTCCGGTCGCCGCCCAGGGCTCGCGTCACACCTTCAACATCCCGCCGCAGGACGCGGTCGCCGCGCTGCAGACCTACGCCAAGCAGACGGGCAAGCAGGTTCTGTTCCCGTACGAAGCCGCCGCCGGCCGCAAGACCCCGGCCGTGACCGGCGACCTGTCGGACGCCGAGGCCCTGAAGCGCCTGGCCGAGGCCGCCGGCCTGGTCGTCGCTTCCGACGACGGCAAGACCATCACCCTGCGCGCGGCCGAGGCTCCCCGCCCCCAGTCGGAAGCCGCGGCGACTAGCGCGGCTCCCGAAGAAGTCGCCGAAGTCGAAGCCATCATCGTCGTCGGCAGCCAGATCGAAGGCGCCAAGACCACCGAAGCCCTGCCGGTCACCGTCGTCAGCGAAAACGACATCATCGCCACCGGCGCCGTCTCGGGCGACGAGCTGTTCCGCTCGATCCCGCAGGCCGGCGACGTCCAGTTCCAGGAAGCCCGCACCACCGGCAACCTCAACGACGCCCGCGGCGATGTCTCGTCGATCAACCTGCGCAACCTCGGCACCGGCAACACGCTGATGCTGCTGAACGGTCGCCGCCTGGTCCTGCACCCCGGCACCCAGACCGAGAACTACGTCCCGGTCCAGACCGCCAACACCAACGCCCTGCCCGTCTCGGGCGTGAAGCGCGTCGAAGTGCTGCGTGACGGCGCCGCCGCCATCTACGGCACCGACGCCGTGGCCGGCGTGGTCAACACCGTGCTCGACACCAAGTTCCAGGGCCTGAGGATCCAAAGCCAGGTCGGCGGCTCGGAAGGCACCGGCTATCGCGAAGGCTCGATCAACATCAAGGCCGGCACGCGCCTGGAAGACGGCACCCGCCTGACCTTCTTCGGCAACTACACCGCTCACAGCCGCATGATGGCCACCGAGCGCGACTACGCCGCCAGCGAAGACCACCGCTGGCAGATCGACGACGAACTGTTCGCCGGCTCGACCAGCTTCGACAACCGTTCGACGTCCAGCCCCTGGGGCTCGTTCACGCTGATCCCGTCCTCGACGGTGGTCCGTCAGAACGGCACCGCCCTGACCTCGTCGGGCGTGTTCCACATCGAGCCGGTTTCCAACACCGCCGCCGGCTGCAGCAGCGCCACGCTCAGCGGCGACCTCTGCATCAAGTCGGGCACCATCACCGGCACCAACGACCGCGTGCTGCGCTACGACGAGAACGCCCAGCGCACCCTCAAGGGCGGCCTGGAGCGCACCAACCTGTTCTCGACCGCCGAGAAGGATCTCGACAACGGCCTGACCCTGTTCGGCGAAGCGGGCTTCTACCACGCCCTGTTCACCGGCCAGCGCGAACAGTCGGCCCCGCTGTCGTCGGCCCCGATCAGCATCGCGGCCAACGCCTACTGGAACCCCTTCGGCCCGACCACGCTCAGCGACGGCACCGCCAACCCCAACCGTCTGTCGGGCCTGACCGGCGTGTCGGACTCGGGCGTGGCGATGAACATCACCACCTATCGTCCGGTCGACGCGGGTCCGCGCACCTACACCGTCACCGACAACAACTATCGCCTGCTGGGCGGCGTGAAGGGCAAGTGGAACAGCTGGAAGTGGGAATCCGCCCTGCTGTATTCCGAGGCCAACACCAAGGACGCCACCCACAACGCCATCAGCAACACCCTCTTCCAGGCGGCCATCAACCGCACGGACGCGACGGCCTACAACCCGTTCAACGGCGGTTCGCTGACCAACTACTCGGGTGACGACGCCACCCCCAGCAACAAGGCGACGATCAACTCGTTCCTGATCGACGTCTACCGGATCAGCAAGACCTCGCTGACCCTCGCCGACTTCAAGGTCAACAAGGCCGACCTGTTCAGCCTGCCCGGCGGCGACGTCGGCGTGGCCCTGGGCGCCGAATGGCGTCGCGAGACCTACAGCGACGACCGCGACGACCGTCTGGACGGCACGATCACCTACACCAACACGGTGACCGGCGTGACCTACGGCAGCGACGTCATGGGGGCCTCGGCCGCCCCGGACGTCTCGGCCCACCGCCAGATCTCGTCGCTGTTCGGCGAACTGGCCATCCCGATCATCTCGTCGGACATGAACATCCCGTTCGTCGAGGAAGTGACCCTGCAGGTCGCCGCTCGCGACGAGTACTATTCCGACTTCGGCAACGTGCTGAAGCCCAAGGGCGCCCTGCTGTGGAAGGTCGGCCAAGGCCTGTCGTTCCGCACCTCGGTGTCGCAGAGCTTCCGCGCGCCGAACCTGCCGCAGTTCTACAGCGAAGGCGCGACCGTCTCGAACAGCCGCACCGACTACGCCGCCTGCCGCATCAACGGGACCACCTGCTCCAGCGCCAGCACGCTTGAAGTGCGCATCGGCAACAAGGACCTGAAGCCGGAAGAAGCCGACAACGCCTCGATCGGCTTCGTCTACCAGCCGCGCTTCATCCCGCTCGAATTCGGCAAGGTCACCCTGACCACCGACTTCTGGTCGATCCGCGAAAAGAACCTGATCGGCATCCTGGGCGGCTACAACCAGATCGCCTACGACTACCTGCTGCGCCTGCAGGGCAGCTCCAACCCCAACGTCGTGCGTGACGACCCGACCGGCACCAACACCGTCGGCGCGATCTCGTACATCAACGACACCTACCTGAACCTGCAGCCGCGGGTCCTGCAGGGCGTCGACTTCAGCCTCGACTACGACCTGGACGACACCCCCTGGGGCGACTTCGGCGTCACCGTCAACGTGGCCAAGCTGACCAAGTACGATCAGGCCGCCAGCCCGATCGAGCAGGTCCTGATGAAGGCCGTCGCCGACGGCACGCTGTCGGGCCTGTCGATCTCGAGCGCCGGCAACCAGATCCGCATGGACGGCAACCCCGAGTTCCGCGGCAGCGTCAGCATGACCTGGCGCAAGAACGGCTGGGGCGCGGGCGCCTTCGTCAACTATGTCGGTTCGGTCTACGACACCGGCGTGACCCAGGTGAACGGCCGCTACTACGAGGTCAACGACTGGACCACGGTCAGCCTGTACGGCCAGTACGCCTTCAAGAACGGCGGCCGCATGGACGGCGCGACCTTCCGCGTCGGCGTGCGCAACATCGCCGACAAGGATCCGCCGCTGAACTCGTCGAACTTCGGCTACTACGGCTCGCTGGCCAACTCGACCGGCCGCTACTGGTACCTGAACGCCAGCAAGAAGTTCTGATCCTCCACTTAAGGATGATCACGCGGGGCCCGCTCGTCGCAAGACGGGCGGGCCTTTCCGTATTCGGATCCACGGCGCAGGATTTGCCGTGACCGGAAAATTCTTTTCGGAAATACTCCGCCCGCGGCGACGGAAGGTTCGACGCCGAAGAGTCGGGGCTTTTGAACACCATGTCGCGAGCAAGCTCGCCCCCGAGCCCTGCCTGGCGCTACGCCCTGGCGATCGCCGCCGCGGCGACCGCCTTCGCCGTGCGCCTGGCGCTCAACAGCTGGTTCCCGCCCGGCTTTCCGTACCTGACCTTCTTCCCGGCCATCGTGCTGACGGCCTATTTCGCGGGCCGCGGGCCGGCGATCCTGTGCGCGGCCCTGTCGGGCCTGGCGGCCTGGTACTTCTTCATTCCGCCCTACAACAGCTTCCACTTCGACTTCGCGACGATGGTGGCCATCGCCTTCTACGTCTTCGTCACGGCCGTCGACATCTTCTTCATCGACGGCATGCGCCAGGCGATGCGCAAGCTGGCGCAGGAGCGCGAAAGCCTGGCCGACCTGGCCCGCAGCCGCGACCTGCTCTATCGCGAGATGCACCACCGGGTGAGCAACAACATCCAGATGGTCGGCGCCCTGCTGCGCCTGCAGTCGGCCGGCGTCGCCGACGAGGACGCCCGCCACGCCCTGACCGAGGCCGGCGGCCGCATCGAGACCATCGCCAAGATCCAGCGCCAGTTGCATGACCAGACCGGCGAGCCGACGCCCTTCCGCGCCTTCGCCGAGGCCCTGCTGAACGACGCTGGCCAGGCGGCCGGCGCCCGCCACGCCGTGCGCGTCGAGGGCGGCGAGGCCCCGCTGCATCCCGAGCAGGCGACGCCGGTCACCCTGGTCATGCTGGAATGCTTCAACAACGCCCTGGAGCACGCCTTCGGGCCGGGGCGCGACGGGCGCATCGTCGTGGCGCTTGAGCAGGACGGCCACAGCCACGTGCTGACCATCCGCGACGACGGCGCCGGCCCGCCGGAGAACTTCGAGCCGGCCGCTTCGTCGAGCCTGGGCCTGCGCATCGTCCACGCCATGGCCCGCCAGCTGGGCGGCGCCTTCACCATGGCCCGGCACGACGGCTGGACCGTCTGCCGCCTGACCTATACGCCTACCGCCGCCTAGAGCGGAGAGTTCAGCATGCCCCGTCCCGGTCCGCGCAACCTGATCACCGACGTCGCGGGCCTGACGGTCGGCCACGCCCAGGACGACGCCGTACGCTCGGGCGTCACCGCCCTGCTCTGCTCCGAGGCCTGGAGCGCCGGCGTCGACGTGCGCGGCGGCGGTCCGGGCACGCGCGAGATCGACGTGCTGAGGCCCGAGAACAATTTCAGCAAGGCCCACGCGATCTGTCTGTCGGGCGGTTCGGTGTTCGGCCTGGGGGCGGCCGACGGCGTCGCGGCGGCCCTGTCGGCGGCCGGACACGGCCTCCGCCTGGCCCCGACCTCGCCGGCCATCCCGATCGTGCCGGCCGCGG
>JASGDR010000261.1:0-5670 GCA_047607095.1 Caulobacter sp. | reverse complement strand
TGGTCCGCCGCGCCGAGCTGGCCGTCGAGGCCGCCGCCGCCAACGGACGCGGCTCGGCCGCCGCCTACGGCCGCTCGATGGAGACCGACGGCCTGTCGCGCCTGGCGCTGGAGGCTGACCTGCGCGGCGCCATCGGCCGCGGCGAGATCATTCCCTATTTCCAGCCGGTCGTGCGCCTGTCGACCGGCGCGCTGTCGGGCTTCGAGGCCCTGGCGCGCTGGATCCACCCGCGCCGCGGCCTGCTGCCGCCCGACGAATTCCTGCCGCTGATCGAAGAGATGGGCCTGATGGCCGAGCTCGGCGAGCACATGATGCGCAGCGCCGGCAAGCAGCTGGCCGCCTGGCGGCGCACCCACCCGGCCGTGGGCGCCCTGACCGTCAGCGTCAACCTGTCGACCGGCGAGATCGACCGCCCGGGCCTGGTGCACGACGTGGCCCAGGTGCTGCGCGAGAACGGCCTGCCGCGCGGCGCGCTGAAGCTTGAAGTCACCGAAAGCGACATCATGCGCGATCCCGAGCGGGCCGCGGTGATCCTGAAGGCCCTGCGCGAGGCGGGGGCCGGCCTGGCGCTGGACGACTTCGGCACCGGCTTCTCGTCGCTGTCCTACCTGACGCGCCTGCCGTTCGACACGCTGAAGATCGACCGCTATTTCGTGCGGACCATGGGCGGCAACGCCGGCTCGGCCAAGATCGTGCGCTCGGTGGTGAAGCTGGGCCAGGATCTGGACCTGGAAGTGGTGGCCGAAGGCGTCGAGAACGCCGAGATGGCTCACGCCCTCCAGAAGCTGGGCTGCGACTACGGCCAGGGCTTCGGCTATGCGCCGGCCCTGTCGCCGCAGGAGGCCGAGGTCTATCTCAACGAGGCCTATGTCGACGGCGCCGCCCCGGTGAAGGCGCGGGGCTGAGGTCCCTCGCCTCGGTCCTCACCCCTTCGCCAGATCCCCGTAAAGCCACGCGGCCGTCACCCCGCCGTCCATCAGGATGTCGCTGCCGGTGATGAAGCCGCCATCGGGGCCCATCAGCAGGGCGGCGACCGCGCCGACCTCGTCGGGGGTTCCGGCGCGCCCGGCGGCCGAGCCTTCGATCATCTTTCGATAGCCCGCGCCGCGCGGGCCGGAGAGCTCGTCGCGGGCCAGGGGCGTCATGACGATGCCGGGGCTGATGGCGTTGATCCGCGCGCCGCGCGCGCCCCAGCGCACGGCCTGGGCGGCCACGCGCAGGGAATTGCCGCGCTTGGACAGCTGGTAGGCCCTCAGCGGATCGACGACCTGGTCGGGCGCCAGGAAGGGCAGGGACAGCAGGTCTTCGGTCGGGGCTGTCGCCAGGGCGTGGCTCTGCTCCTCGGGCAGGGGCGGCAGGCGGTGACCGGATTGCGAGGCGATGACGACGCCCGAGCCGCCGGGCGCGATGATTTCGCCGAACAGGTCGAGCACCAGGGCGACGCCGTAGAGATCGACCTTCAGGATCGTTTCGGGCGGCGCCTGGCTGGGCGAGACGCCGGCGGCGTGGACCAGGCCGCCGACCGGGCCCAGGGCCGTCGCGGCGGCGACCAGGGCCTGCAGGCTTTCGCGCGAGGCGACGTCGACGGTCGCGACATGGGTCTCGTAGCCGGCGTCGGCCAGGAGGTCGGCGGCCGCCCGCGCGTTCTCCGGCCGCCTGTCGGCCAGCAACACCCGCCTGCCGACGCCGACCCGGCGGGCGATGGCCTGGCCGATCTGGCCGGGCCCGATGACCACGACGACGTCCTTCATGCGCCTCTCCTTCGTTCAGGAGGGGCAGATAGCGCCGATCAGGCGGCGGGATTAGCCACGGGCTCGTTCATGGCCTGCTGAGCCCGTTTCAGCAGTCCGGGGGCTAGCGCCGGGCCTCGGTGGCCATGCGCACGGCCAGGCCGCCCAGCACGGTCGCCATCAGCCAGCGCTGGACGAGGGCGAAGCTCGGTCGCGTGGCCAGGAAGCCGGCGATGGTTCCGGCGGCCAGGCAGATCGCGGCGTTGACCGACAGGCTGATGGCGATCTGGGTGCCGCCCAGCAGCAGCGACTGGCTGAGCACCGCCCCGTGTTTCGGGTCGATGAACTGCGGCAGCAGCGAAAGATAGAGCATCGCCGCCTTCGGATTGAGCAGGTTGGTCAGGAAGCCCATGGCCATCAGCTTGGCCGGCGGGTCCTTGGGCAGCTCGCGCACCTGGAAGGGCGACTGGCCGCCGGGCCGGATCGCCTGCCAGGCCAGCCAGCCGAGATAGAGCGCGCCCCCGAACCGCAGGACGTCGTAGGCGATCGGCGCGGCCATCAGCAGGGCGGTGATGCCCAGCGCCGCGCACACCAGATAGACGACGAAGCCCGCCGCCGTGCCGACCAGCGAGACGATGCCCGCCCACTTGCCCTGGCAGATCGAGCGGCTGACCAGATAGAGCATGTTGGGCCCGGGGGTCAGGGCCATCCCCAGGCACACCAGGGCGAAGGCGATCCAGGTCTTGGCGTCGGGCATCGGGCGGGCTCCTGAAGCGGGCATGAAAAAGGGGCCGGAAGCTTTCGCCGCCGGCCCCTTGGTCTTCTTGGCTGTCGCCGAAGAGATCCTTAGTGGATGTCTTCGTTGATCAGGCCGACCTTGTACCAGCCGGCGGTCTGCAGCTGGTTCAGCACGCCCATGAAGTCGGCGTACAGCACGTCGGCGTCGGCGCGGATCATGACGCGCTGATCGTCCTTCGGGCCGGCCTGGCCTTGAGCGGTGAACTTGGCGTCCAGGTCGAACTGCAGGTTGTCGAGGCTGGTTTGCTTGTCCGCGATGAACAGAGCGCCCGACTTCTGGATCGAGATGAACACCGGTTCCTTCGGCTTCGGCGCGTTCGGCGGCGGCGGAACGGCCGGCGGCAGATCGATCTTGATCGAGGTCACGGCCATCGGCACGGCGACCATGAAGATGATCAGCAGAACGAGCAGAATGTCGACGAAGGGCGTGACGTTGATTTCGGAATTCTGGTTCAGCGAGTAGCGACCGCCGCCGCCGCCAGCAAGTTTAGCCGCCATAGCCTGACTGTCTCCCGGGGACCGCCCCCAGGCGGTCCAGAAATTGTTAGATGCCACGTCTGGCGCAGACGAGCGCGGAAGTAAAGCCCGAGGACGCGCTGCAATGGCAACCCCTTTTGTGACTCTTTTTGGCCTAACGCCGTTCAGGAGAAGGTTTTCAGGCCAAGGCCTCCCGTAGGAGGCGACTAGCGCTCGCATCCAGGCCGCGCTATGGCGCGCGGATGATCTTTTCCTTCGACGCCTACGTCACCGCCGCCCTGTTCGACCGCGCCGGCCGCGCCGGATTCGCCCTGGGCGACGGCACCGTCCGATTCGAGGCCGAGGGCGGTTTCGTCACGGTCGAGGCCCACGGCGGACCGCTCGGCGGGGCCGTGCTGGCCGCCTGCGTCCACCCCTCGGGCCGGGGCCTGGTGACCGGCGGCGACGACGGCCGCGTGGTCTGGAGCCGGGTCGAGGGCGACGAGGTCGTGGCGACCCTGCTGGCCGAGGTGAAGGGCAAGTGGATCGAGCACGTGGCCGCCAGCGCCGCCTCGGGCCTGATCGCCTTCACCGCCGGCAAGGACGTTCACGTGCTGGACGCCGCCGACGCCGATTTCCGCCGCACCTATACGCATGAGAAGACCGTCTCGGGCGTGGCCTTCGACCCGAAGGGCAAGCGCCTGGCCGCGGCCGGCTACGGCGGCGTGTCGCTGTGGTGGAGCCGCATCGCCGACCAGAAGCCGACCGTGATGAAGTGGGCGGGCAGCCACGTCGGCCTGGCCTACAGCCCCGACGGCAAGTTCCTGGTCTCGGCCATGCAGGAGAACCAGCTGCACGGCTGGCGCCTGTCGGACGGCAAGGACATGCGGATGGGAGGCTATCCGGCCAAGATCAAGAGCCTGGCCTTCTTCGACAAGGGCAATCTGCTGGGCACCGCCGGCGCCAACGGCGCGGTCGTCTGGCCGTTCGCCGCCGCTAGCGGCCCGATGGGCAAGGAAGCCGCCGAGATCGGCTTCTCGCGCGATTCGCTGGTGGTGCAGGTGGCCGGGATCGACGCCCTGCCGGTGCTGATCGCCGGCCAGGACAACGGCCGCGTCTGGGCCGCCCACATGCGCTCGGGCCGCATCGAGACCCTGAAGGCCGAGAAGGGCGCCCCGATCAGCAGCCTGGCGGTGAACGCCGACGGCTCGCGCCTGGCCTGGGGCGACGAAAGCGGCGAGGCCGGCGTGCTGGCCGTGCCGGATATCTCCGTGCGGAATTTCTGACCAAAATCCCTCTCGCTCAGAGAGAGGGATCTATGAGGGCCAGGTCGCCTCGCTGGCGCTCAGCACTTCGCCCGCCAGATACAGCGAGCCGCAGATCAGTACGTGCGGGACGGGGTCGAGCGCCAGGGCCCGCGTGAGCGCGTCGTCCAGCCCGTCGCAGGCGGCGGCGCGCAGGCCGGCCAGTTCGGCGGCGGCGGCGGTTTCGGCGGCGCTGGCGGCGGCGTGGCCCTCGAAGGTGATCGTGAACACCTTGCCCGCGATCCCCCGGAAGGCCTGGAAGAAGCCGCTGGCGTCCTTGTTGGCCAGCAGGCCCGAGATCAGCGCCACGGGGCGGCTGTCGCGGGCGGCCAGATCGGCCACAGCGCGGGCCACGGCGCGGCCGGCGTGCGGATTGTGGCCGCCGTCTAGCCAGAGGTCGGCGCCGGCGCTCGCGGCCTTCTCCGCATAGGGGCCGGCCGTCAGGCGCTGGAAGCGGGCCGGCCAGACCGTGCCGGAGATCCCCCGGCCCATGGCTTCCTCGTCGATCCTGGGATCGCCCAGGGCCAGCAGGGCGGCGACGGCGAGGCCGGCGTTGGCGAACTGGTGCTCGCCGGGCAGGGCGGGGGCGGGCAGGTCGAGCAGGCGGTCCTGCATCTGCACCAGCAGGCGGCCGCGTTCCTCCCAGGCGTCGAACTCGCGGCCCATGAGCGTGAGCTCCACCCCGGCGAGGGCGGCGGCGGTCTCGAGCACGCCGTCGACGGTGTCGTGCTGGCGGGCGCTGATCGCCGGGGCGCCGGGCTTGATGATCCCGGCCTTCTCGACGGCGATCTGTTCGATCGTGTCGCCCAGGAACTCGCGATGGTCGAGGTCGATCGGCGCGATCACGCTGACCGCCGGCGCGGCGACGACGTTGGTGGCGTCGAGCACGCCGCCCAGGCCCACCTCTACGATGCACAGGTCGGCCGGGGTCTCGGCGAAGGCGACGAAGGCCGCGGCCGTGGTGATCTCGAAGAAGGTGATCGGCAGGCCGTCATTGGCCGCCTCGACCCGCTCCAGCACCTCGGCCAGGCGGGCGTCGCTGATCAGCGTCCCGGCCAGGCGGATGCGCTCGACGAAACGCACCAGGTGGGGCGAGGTGAAGACGTGGACCTTGAGCCCCGCGGCCTCGGCCATGTGCCGCAGATAGGCGACCGTCGAGCCCTTGCCGTTGGTGCCGGCCACGTGGATCACCGGCGGCAGGCGGTCCTGCGGGTTTCCCAGCGCCGCGCACAGCCGGCGCATGCGGTCCAGCGACAGGTCGATCTTCAGCGGATGCAGCGCCCGCAGGCGCTCCAGCGCGGCGTCGTGGGCGCGGAGGTGGTCGGTCATGGGTTCGCGATCAAGATCCTCCCCCTCTGGGGGAGGGGGACCCCGAAGGGGTG
>JASGDR010000260.1:0-4056 GCA_047607095.1 Caulobacter sp. | reverse complement strand
CGCGCCGGCCGCGGCGCTCGAGATCGCGCCTCCGCAGGCCGCGCCTCAGGTCCAGACCTGGGCCGCGCCGCCCGCCGAGGACATCCTGCCCGGCGCCGACGCCACCACGGGCGAGGCCAGCGTTCCGCGCATCGCCATCCACGCCTTCGGCGTGCGCGCCGAGACCCTGGCGATCATCGAGGCCGCCGCCGCCGACCGCCGCATGGCCCGCGCCAGCGTCTCGACCCGGGCCGGAGGCCTGGAGGCCGCCGTCGACTTCTACCAGAACCAGCCGACGCCCTCGCTGGTGCTGGTCGAGACCATGGACTCGGCCCAGCGCATGCTGGCCCTGCTCGACGGCCTGGCCCAGGTCTGCGACCCGGGCACCAAGGTTGTTGTCATCGGCCAGACCAACGACATCGCCCTCTATCGCGAGCTGATGCGCCGCGGGGTCAGCGAGTACCTGACTCAGCCGCAGAGCCCGCTGCAGGTGATCCGCGCGGTCACCGCGCTTTACGCCGACCCTTCCGCCCCGTTCGTCGGCCGCCAGGTGGCCTTCGTCGGCGCCAAGGGCGGGGTGGGCGCCTCGACGATCGCCCACAACTTCGCCTGGTCGATGGCCGAGCGCGTCGAGGCCGCGACGGTGATCGTCGACCTCGACCTGCCGTTCGGCACGGCCGGCCTCGACTTCAACCAGGATCCGCTGCAGGGCGTGGTCGACGCGCTGAGCCAGCCCGAGCGCCTGGACCCGGTGCTGATGGACCGCATGATGGTCCGTTGCGGCGACCGCCTGTCGCTGCTGGCCGCCCCGGCCACGCTGGAGCAGGACTACGACATCGCCGCGGACGCCTACGAGGAGGTGACGCAGAAGATGCGCGGCGCCGCCCCGTTCGTGGTGCTGGACATGCCGCACAACTGGGCCCCTTGGACCCGCAGGGTGCTGGTCGGCAGCGACGACCTCGTCATCGTCGCCACGCCGGACCTGGCGTCCCTGCGCAACGCCAAGAACATCGTCGACCTGGTGCGCCAGGCGCGTCCGAACGACATCCCGCCGCGCCTGGTGCTGAACCAGGTCGGCGTGCCCGGCCGCCCCGAGATCCCGGTCAAGGACTTCGGCGAGGCCCTGGGCGTGACGCCGTCGCTGGTGCTGCCGTTCGATCCCAAGCTGTTCGGCCAGGCCGCCAACAACGGCCAGATGGTCGCCGAGGTGGCCCCCAAGTCGAAGGCGGCCGAGGGCATCGACCACCTGGCGCGACTGATCAGCCGCCGCGAGGCGCCGCCCGCGGCCAAGTCGGCCTCCATCCTGTCGGGTCTGTTCAAGAAGAAGTAGGGGCGAATGTTCGGCAAGCGCGACCAGACCGCCGTCAGCGAGCGCCAGGCGCCGCCGCCCGCCCCCTCGGGCGGGGCGGCCATCGCCACGCGTCCCCAGCGGGTGGAGCCCGCGGCGGCCCCGGCTCCCAAGGCCGCCGCGCCGGCGCCCAAGGCGACCCAGGGCCTGGAGCAGCTGCGCGCCGCCCAGGGCGCGGCCAACCAGACCGCCACGATCGTCCGTGAGCAGAGCGACTACTACCACGCCACGAAGACCACGATCTTCAACGCGCTGCTCAACACCATCGACCTCTCCCAGCTGGCCCAGCTCGACCAGAAGCAGGCCGCCGAGGAGATCCGCGACATCGTCGCCGAGCTGGTGGCGATCAAGAACGTCTCGATGTCGGTCTCCGAGCAGGAGCACCTGGTCCAGGACATCATCAACGACGTCCTCGGCTACGGCCCGCTCGAGCCGCTGCTGGCCCGCGACGACATCGCCGACATCATGGTCAACGGCGCGCACCGGGTGTTCATCGAAGTCTCCGGCAAGGTGCAGCTGACCAACGTCCGCTTCCGCGACAATCTTCAGCTGATGAACATCTGCCAGCGGATCGTCAGCCAGGTCGGCCGCCGGGTCGACGAAAGCAGCCCGATCTGCGACGCCCGCCTTCCCGACGGCAGCCGCGTCAACGTCATCGCGCCTCCTCTGGCCCTGGACGGTCCCACCCTGACCATCCGGAAGTTCAAGAAGGACAAGCTGACGATGAAGAACCTGGTGGAGTTCGCCTCCATCAGCCCCGAGGGCGCGCGCGTCCTCGGGGTCATCGGCGCCTGCCGCTGCAACGTCATCATCTCGGGCGGCACGGGCTCGGGCAAGACGACCCTGCTCAACACCATGACCGCCTTCATCGACCCCACCGAACGGGTCGTGACCTGCGAGGACGCGGCCGAACTGCAGCTGCAGCAGCCGCACGTGGTGCGCCTGGAAACCCGTCCGCCGAACCTGGAAGGCCAGGGCGCGGTGACGATGCGCGATCTGGTCAAGAACTGTCTGCGGATGCGTCCCGAACGCATCATCGTCGGCGAAGTCCGCGGCCCGGAGGCGTTCGACCTCCTCCAGGCCATGAACACCGGCCACGACGGCTCGATGGGCACGCTGCACGCCAACAGCCCGCGCGAAGCCATCAGCCGCGTCGAGAGCATGATCACCATGGGCGGCTACGGCCTGCCCTCGAAGACCATCAAGGAGATGATCGTCGGCTCGGTCGACGTCATCATCCAGGCCGCCCGTCTGCGCGACGGCACGCGCCGCATCACCCACGTCACCGAGGTGGTGGGCCTGGAAGGCGACGTGATCGTCACCCAGGACCTGTTCGTCTACGAGATCACCGGCGAGGACGAGAACGGCAAGGTGCTGGGCAAGCACCGCTCGACCGGCATCGCCCGGCCGCGCTTCTGGGACCGCGCCCGCTACTACGGCCTCGAACGCGAGCTGGCCGAGGCGCTGGACGCGGCGGAGTAGGGCGCGGACATGCTGTTCATCCTGGTCGCCGTTCTGGGCTTCATCACCATCGCGGGCCTGGGCTTCGTGCTCACGGGCGGCGGCGAGAGCGGCGGCGCCAAGGCCGCCAAGCGCGCCCAGGTGATCGTCGGCGGCGGCGAGCGCCAGGCCGCCGCGCGGGCCAAGGTCGCGGCCAACACCCCCGACGCCCGCCGCAAGCAGATCCTCAAGACGCTCAAGGAACAGGACAAGAAGCAGAAGAAGGCCACCCTGACGGTCGCCGCCCGCCTGCGCGCCGCCGGCCTGGGCGAGAACGTCAGGATGTTCTGGATCATCTCCGGCGTGCTGGGGGTGATGGTCACGCTGGTGCTGCTGATCGTGCAGAAGATCCCGCTGGTGGCTCTGGGCGGCGGCTTCGCCGCGGGCTTCGGCCTGCCGCGCTGGGTTGTCGGCTTCATGGCCAAGCGGCGCACCGCCAAGTTCATCGAAGCCTTCGCCGACGCCATCGACATCATCGTGCGCGGCATCAAGTCGGGCCTGCCGGTGCATGACTGTCTGAAGATCATCGGCAAGGAGTGCCCCGAGCCCCTGGCCGGCGAGTTCCGGATCCTGACCGAGAACATCGCCATGGGCATGCCGCTGGATACGGCGCTGGAGCGTCTCTACGAGCGGATGCCGACCTCCGAGGTGCGGTTCTTCTCGATCGTGCTGAACATCCAGCAGAAGACGGGCGGCAACCTGGCCGAGGCGCTTGGCAACCTGTCGGCCGTGCTGCGCTCGCGCAAGCTGATGACCGAGAAGATCAAGGCGCTGTCCGCCGAAGCCGTGGCGTCGGCCTTCATCATCGGCTGCCTGCCGCCGGGCGTGATGATGCTGATCACGGTCATCGCCCCGGACTACATGGCCACGCTGTTCACCGACATGCGCGGCCGGGTCATGCTGCTGGGCGCGGCGATCTGGATGAGCTTCGGCATCTTCATCATGCGCCGCATGATCAACTTCAAATTCTGAGGAGGGACGACGCATGGCCGCTATGCTCACCGATCCCTCGAACCTGCTGAGCGCCTTCGTGGCGCTGGTCGTGTTCGCCACCATCATCACGCTGGCCGCGCCGGTGATGAACAGCAACGGGCTGGAAAGCCGGCTGAAGTCGGTGGCCAACCGCCGCGAGGAGCTGCGTCGCCGCTCGCGCGCGGCCCTGGCCAACAAGGGCGCCGGCGGCGGCGGCCTGCGCCACGCCGACGAGGGTCTTTACAAGACCATCGTCG
>JASGDR010000259.1:0-2612 GCA_047607095.1 Caulobacter sp. | reverse complement strand
TGGATCAGCACGGCGGCGACCGAGCTGTCGACGCCGCCCGACAGGCCGCAGATCACCTTGCCGTCGCCGACCTGGTCGCGGATCTTCTGCACCATCTCCTGGCGGAAGGCCGCCATGGTCCAGTCGCCCTTCAGGCCGGCCAGCTTCAGGAAGTTCCGGTAGATCTGGACGCCGTTGACCGTGTGATAGACCTCGGGGTGGAACTGGACGGCGTAGATCTTCTTGGCGTCGTCGGCGATGGCGGCGAACGGCGCGCCGTTCGAGGTGCCCACCACCTCGAAGCCCTCGGGGATGGCGGTGACGCGGTCGCCGTGGCTCATCCAGACGGTTTCCACCTCGCCGAGGCCGGCCAGGCCTTCGAATAGCGGGCTCTCTTTGCCGATGGTCAGCTCGGCGCGGCCGAACTCGCCGGCATGGCCGCCCTCGACCTTGCCGCCCAGCACGTCGCACAGCAGCTGCTGGCCGTAGCAGATGGCCAGAAGCGGCAGGCCCAGATCGAACAGCTTGCGGCCGATGCGGGGGCTGTCGGCCTCGAGCACGCTGGCCGGGCCGCCCGACAGGATGATGGCGGTCGGCTTGTAGTCGTCGACCAGGGCCTCGGCCTTGTCGAACGGATGGATCTCGCAATAGACGCCGGCCTCGCGCACCCGGCGCGCGATCAGCTGGGTCACCTGGCTGCCGAAGTCGACGATCAGGACGCGCTGGTGGTGGGTTTCGGTGGTCATCGGTCAGGTCTCCAGCGGGTCGGGCGTGCGGTTAGGGTGCGCCGATCAGGGCGCATAGGTGGAGCGCTGCAGCACGGCGGCGAAGAAGCCGTCCGTACCGGCGCGATGCGGGGTGAGGCGCAGATAGCCTTCGGGGGTCACGTGGGTGACGCCGTCGAGGGCGATCGGCTTGACGGTGAATTCGGGGTGACGCTCGAGGAAGGCCGCGACGCGGTCCTCGTTCTCCTCGGTCAGCAGCGAGCAGGTGACGTAGATCATCCGGCCGCCCGCCTTCACGAAGGTCGAGGCGTCCTCCATGACGCTGTCCTGCTCGATCTGGCGCTTGGCCAGCTGGTCGGGCGACAAACGCCATTTCGCATCAGGGTGACGTCGCCAGGTGCCGGCGCCGGTGCAGGGCGCGTCGACGAAGACGACGTCGATCTTGCCCTCCAGGCCCTTCAGCGGCTGGGCCTCGATCGGCGAGCGGATCTGCAGGTTGCGCACCCCTGCCCGCTGGCCGCGACGGATGGTGTCGGCGAGGCGCCGGGCGTCGCTGTCGTGGGCGAAGATCTGGCCGCTGTTGCCCATGGCGGCGGCCAGCGCGAGCGTCTTGCCCCCGCCCCCGGCGCAGAAGTCGAGCACCTGCTTGCCCTTGACCTCGCCGGCCACGGCGGCGGCGATCTGCGAGCCGAGGTCCTGGACCTCGAACCAGCCCTTGGAGAAGGCCGGAACGGCCTCGACCGAGGGCGTGCGGTCGGCGGCGGCCGGCGCGGGAATACGGAAGGCGGTCGGCAGGATCCCGGCCGGCGCGGCGTTGATCGGCGCCAGCGCCTTGGCCCCGCGCTCGACGTCGGCCTTCAGGGTGTTGATCCGCAGGTCGACCGGAGCGCGTTCCGACAGGGCGGCCATCTCCAGGGCCTGATCGGCGCCCAGGGCGCGGGCCAGATGCGGCTCCAGCCAGTCGGGATAGTCGCCGGCCACCGGGGCGGGCGCGCCGTCCAGCGAGACGGGGTCCTTCAGCCGGGCCTGCTCGCCGTCGGAGAGCGCGCCGAAGCCGTGCTCTTCCGAAGCCGCCTCGGCGATGCGCTCGGCCGGCCATTTCCAGACGAAGGCCAGGACGCCGAGCACCACGCCCCGGGGCGACGCATCGCCCATCATCCAGCCCAGCGAACGCTTGCGGCGCAGGGCGTCGAGCACCAGGCCCGAGACGAACGCGCGGTCCTTGGAGCCGGCGTAGCGCGCGGCTTCGCCCCAGCGCTTCAGCGCCATCTTCACCGGAAAATGCCGCGTCTCGATCTCGGTCAGAACCTCGATCGCCGCGGAAACCCGTCCTCCGTCACGCATGGAGCTAAATCACCAACGCCAGAAGGACCAGGCCCAGGCCCGCCATGGAGGCGACCCAGACCAGGCTGCGAACGACCGGCACGCCGAACGCATAGAGAAGGATGTAGACCGCCCGGGCGCCGACATAGAGCGCGGCCCCGGCGGCGGTCAGCGCGCCGAGCCGGCCGCCCAGATAGGCGACCAGCACGGCGGCGACGAAGAACGGGAAGGTCTCGCGGAAATTGGCGAAGGCCCTTTCGAGCCGTCCGGCCATGCCGGTCAGCACGACCGGCGTCTCCCGCGAGCCGACGTTCCACTTCAAGCCGC
Organism: Caulobacter sp.; assembly: GCA_047607095.1. Lineage (GTDB taxonomy): Bacteria > Pseudomonadota > Alphaproteobacteria > Caulobacterales > Caulobacteraceae > Caulobacter. Next base: position 258 of record JASGDR010000259.1, on the reverse strand, counting down.
GCTGGGGCTGGGCCGCCGCGCTGGCCCACAGAAGGTGGACCAGCCCGATGACGACCGCCGCCGCCAGCATGCGCAGCTCGAAGGCCATCTGCATGGCCTAGACCGCGCTCGGATAGTTCGGAGCCTCGCGCGTGATCATCACGTCGTGGACGTGGCTTTCTCGCAGGCCGGCGCCGGTGATCCGGACGAAGCGGGCGCGTTCCTGCAGCTCGGGGATGGTCGGCGCGCCGACATAGCCCATGGCCGCGCGCAGGCCGC
>JASGDR010000258.1:0-8506 GCA_047607095.1 Caulobacter sp. | reverse complement strand
CTCGACATAGACGAGGCCGGCGGCCGCCAGGGTCTCGCGCATCCTGTAGAGGTCCAGGCCCAGCACGCCGGCGGCCAGCTGGGCGCGCTTGTCGGTCTCCAGCGCTTCGCGCCTGGCCGAGGCGGTCAGCACCGCGTCCGCGCTCTCGCGGGCCACGACCACCACGCCGTCGTCGTCGGCCACGATCACGTCGCCGGGACGGATCAGGGCGCCGCCGCAGACCACCGGCACGTTGACGCTGCCCAGGGTGGCCTTGACCGTGCCTTGCGCGGAGATCGCGCTCGACCAGACGGGGAAACCCATTTCCTTCAGCACGGCGACGTCGCGCACGCCCGCGTCGATGACCAGCCCGCGCACGCCGCGCGCCATCAGCGAGGTGGCCAGCAGATCGCCGAAATAGCCCGCGTCGCAGGCCGAGGTCGGGGCCACGACGAGAATGTCGCCCGGCCGGCACTGCTCGACGGCCACGTGCAGCATCCAGTTGTCGGCGGGGGGCGAGGAGACGGTCACCGCCGTCCCGGCGACGTGCGCCCCCGGCCAGATCGGCCGCAGCTTCGGCGACAGCAGGCCGGTGCGCCCCTGCGCCTCGTGGACGGTGGCGACGCCGAAAGCCGCCAGGCCTTCCACGGCTTGCTTCGACGCTCGCGGCGGGTTGGTGACGACCTTGTTCAAGGCGAGCGCTCCGAAGCCGAAAATCCGTGCGGCGCCGGCGTGAAAGGCGCCGCGCCGAGGTTTGGCTAGCACCCGGTCCCGGGCGAGCGGCTATGCAATTTGGGCGGCGGCTATAACCAAAATCGACGGTCGCCGCCGAAACCTTCGCCGATCGGAGCGGATCGTTATAGCCCCTGGAATTTTGTTATAGCGCGGCCGGGCGGAAGGCTTGCTACCGCCGTCGGGAGCAGCGGCTCGCGCGAAGCCGCCCGTCTGAGGAGGATCCGTCATGGCCAGGCTCATCGGCGCGATCGGCGTCTCCCATACTCCGACCATCGGCTACGCCCGCGACCGCAACCTCGCCAAGGATCCCGTCTGGGCCCCGATCTTCGAGGCCTTCGAGCCGCTGAAGGACTGGTTGGCCGAGCAGAAGCCCGACGCCCTGGTGATGATCTACAACGACCACGTCACCTCGTTCTCGTTCGACCACTACTCGGCTTTCGCCCTGGGCGTGGGCGACGCGTACGCCGTGGCCGACGAGGGCGGCGGGCCGCGCGACCTGCCGGCCGTGCCGGGCCATGCCGAGTTCGCCCGCTACCTGGCCCGCGCGGTGATGGCGCAGGACTTCGACCTGTCGCTCTTCCAGCACAAGCCGCTGGACCACGGCTGCCTGTCGCCGTTGTGCCTGCTGACGCCGCCGGAGGAGGCCTGGCCGATCCCGATCGTGCCGCTGCAATGCGGGGTGCTGCAGTTCCCCGCGCCCTCGGCCCGCCGCTGCCTCGACCTCGGCAAGGCCCTGCGCAAGGCGATCGACGCCTGGCCGGAGGACAAGCGGGTGGTGATCGTCGCGACCGGCGGCCTGTCGCACCAGGTGCACGGCGAGCGGGCGGGGTTCAACAACACCGCCTGGGACGAAGCCTTCCTCGACATGCTGCAGAACGATCCCGAACGCCTGGCGGGCATGACCCACGCCGAATACGCCCGGCTGGGCGGCTTCGAGAGCGCCGAGGTGATCATGTGGCTGATCATGCGCGGGGCGATGTCCGACCGCGTGGCCTGCCGCCACCGGACCTATTACCTGCCGTCGATGACCGCCATCGCCACCGTCCGCTACGAGGATCTGGGCGAGGACACCGCCGAGGCCGAGCGCGACCGGGTGCGCCGCGAGGCGGTCCGGCAGCTGGAGGGCGTCGAGGCGCTGGAGGGCACCTATCCCTTCACCCTGGAGACCAGCGCCAAGGCCTATCGCGCGAACCGCTTCCTGCAGAACCTGGTCGATCCGGCGGCGCGAGCCCGGTTCCTGGCCGATCCGGAAGCCGAGTTCGAGGTCGCGGGCCTCAGCGAGGAGGAGCGCGACCTGATCCGCCGCCGCGACTGGGGCGGCATGATCCGCTACGGCTTCATCTTCTTCGTGCTCGAGAAGCTGGGCGCGGTGCTGGGCGTGCCCAATCCGCAGATCTACGCGGCGATGAAGGGGCTGACGCTCGAAGCCTTCCTGGCCACCCGCAACGCCCAGATCACCTATTCCGTCGCGCGCAACTGACGGACCTTTCTTCCTCCGCGCCTTGGGGCTCGGCGCGTTCGCGCGCCGGGCTTTTTTCTTGTTCCATCGACGCCGCCGGCGGCTCCGGGCTTGGTTATAGGTTCCCGCGTTTATCTATAACCATCGCGCCGCCGGAACGCTGTTAGCTGAGTCCGTCCTTGAGAAGCCTCCCGCGAGGAGGCCGAAGGCGAACGACAGGGCTCTCTAGGGAGGAGGGGTGCGATGCATAGGAAGACTATGCTCTTGGCCGCGGCTGCGGCTTTCACGGGATTCATGGGGGCGGGGCAGGGCGCCCTGGCCCAGACGGCGAAGCCGGCCGCCGAGCCGCAGGACGGCTTCGCGATCGAGGAGGTGGTCGTCACCGCCCGCCGCGTGACCGAAAACCTGCAGGATACGCCGGTGTCGGTGTCGGCCTTCACCGGCGACATGCTGGAGCGCCGCCAGATCGCCAGCACGGCCGATCTCGACGACGCCACGCCCAGCCTGCAGTTCGCGCCGGTCTCGCCGCTGACCGGCAATTCGGCGGCGGCCCAGATCTTCATCCGCGGCGTGGGCCAGACCGACGCCACAGCCGGGGTCGACCCCGGGGTCGGTCTCTATATCGACGACGTCTATATGGGCTCGGCGGTCGGCGGGGTCATGGACTTCCGCGACATCGCCGGCGTGCAGGTTCTGCGCGGGCCGCAGGGCACGCTGTTCGGCCGCAACACCATCGGCGGCGCCATCCTGCTGACCACGGCGGCGCCGGGCGAGGACTTCGGCGGCAGCTTCAAGGCCGGCTTCGGCACCGACAATCTGCGTGAGGGGATCCTGGCGCTGAACGTGCCGGTTTCCGACACCCTGAAGACCCGCTTCACCTACGGCACGCGCGTGCAGGACGGCTACGTCACCCGCCTCTACGACGGCAAGAAGCTGGGCGACGTCAACACCTTCACCATCACCGGCAAGGCCCGCTGGACGCCGACCGAGAAGTTCACCGCCGAGCTGCGCGGCGACTACACCAAGTCCGACGAGAACGGCGCGCCGCTGGTCTTCGCGGCCATCAACGAAAGCTCGGCCTTCCCGCGGGCGGTCAGCTACGCGGCCGGCTGCCCGGGCATGGCCTCGGTCGGCACGACCGTGCCGATGGTCAAGGACAGCCGCTGCGCCAACGACTATTACGCCGCCGGCAAGTACGCCAACAACGGGACCCACCCGGTCAACAGCGACCTGGAGAACATGGGCGCGTCGCTGCTGCTGGAATACCGGCTGGCCGACGCCCTGACCCTGAAGTCGATCACCGCCTACCGCACCCTGGAATGGGCCGGCAGCCGCGACGCCGACAACACGCCGTTCCCGATCTTGGCGACAGACTATTCCAGCAAGGGCTTCCAGGCCAGCCAGGAGTTCCAGGCCCTCTATTCGGGTTCGCGCCTGACCGGCGTGGCGGGGCTGTTCTTCTTCCGCCAGGCGGTGGACGACATCCTGACCGTCACCCTGTCGCCGCCGACCGCGCCGACCGGCACCAGGGACAGCAACAACAACGAGGTCCGCAACAAGAACTGGGCGGCCTTCACCCAGTGGACCTTCAAGGCGACCGAGGCGCTCAGCCTCACCGCCGGCCTGCGCTACACCGACGAGACCAAGGGCTCGCGCCCCTACCAGTTCAACTATTCGAACCCGACCGTTCTGTACGTTCCCTACAAGCTCTACGAACGGAAGTTCTCGGCCACGACGGGCTCGTTCCAGGCCCAGTACCGCTGGAACTCGGCGCTGATGACCTATGCCAGCTGGTCTCAGGGCTTCAAGGGCGGCGGCTTCAACAGCCGCTTCAACGGCGTCGTCGCCTCGGGGCAGCCGCCGTCGTTCGAGCCCGAGACGGCCGAGACCACCGAGATCGGCGCCAAGCTCGACCTGGGCGGCAAGCTGCGGATCAACGCCGACATCTTCAACACCGACTACCAGGACCTGCAGTTCACCTACCGGGTGGGCACCGCGCCCTATCTGTTCAACGCCGGCAAGGCGACGATCAAGGGCCTGGAGGTCGAGTACACCTATGTGCCGACCAACAAGCTCGTCATCGAGGGGGGCTTCAGCTACCTCGACGACAGCATCGACGAGGTTTCGGCCATCGTCGGCGCCACGACGGCGGTCACCACCAACAGCCAGCTGCCCTATACGCCCAAGTGGCAGGGCAACGTCTCGGTGGCCTACACCATGGATCTGTCGGGCGACCTGACCCTGATCCCGCGCGGCGAGATCGTCTACACCGACAGCCAGTTCTTCGACGCCGGCAACACCAAGGAGATCGCCCAACTCGACGCGGTCACCAAGCTGAACCTCGGCGTGGTGCTGGAGAACAAGGTCGCCGACTGGAAGGCGCAGCTGTCGATCAACAACGTCACCAAGGAGATCTATCCGGTGGCGGGCAACTCCTCGCTCAGCACCAGCTCGGGCTATGCGGAGGTGGCCTACAACCGCGGACGGGAGGTGGCGCTGTCCTTCACCAAGCGCTTCTGAGGGCAGGGTTCAGGCCGGTCGGCTCAACTCTTGGCTGACCGGACCCGAACCGCGTTTCTGCAAGCTCGCTCAAGTTATGGGGGAGTAGCCCGGAAGCGAAGGCGGCGCGCCGCCCAACTCGCCGGCGCCCTCATGCGGATCGACGTGTCGCGGTGGTCGGTCGGCGTCGCTGGGACTGCATGACCGCCTGACGAACACGCGCCGCCGCCGAGCATGTGTCGGATTGAAGCGATCTGCCGATGTGTTCGTGTTAATGCATTGATATTCATGTATATTGTTCTCTTCTTGACGTCCGGGTTCATCGCGAGCATTCGAATGCGGACCCCGTGGGAGGCGTCGGCTTCCTTTCCCTCGAACACGCCTCGCCCAGCGTCGGACGGCGGCCGGGCTCGTATCGCTGAATGATTTACAATTTTCACGTTTGATATGCTGTTTCTCAATTGCAAAGTTTAGCGCTGCAAGCGTAATCTGCCCGCGTCGGTTGTGGTGGGGCGTAGGGTGGCCAGTTCGCGTGCGGAGGGGGATGAAGGCCTGGAGTGCCTCGTTCTCATCCTGGGGTTTCATCAGATCGGTGCTGATCTTCAGCAGCTTCGGCATGCCCTGGGCAAGGGCGCGCCGGCCGACGCCGGCGATCTGGTCCGCCTCGCGCGGCGCATGGGCGCCAAGGCCAAGATGACCCGCCTGCCGCTGCGGCGGCTGGAAGACGCGCCGCTGCCGGTGATCGCCAAGGGGCGGGCCGGCGATTTCTTCATCGTGGCGCGCGTGGCCGACGGCGAAGTGCTGGTGCAGTGGCCCGGCCAGCCGCCCAAGACCCTGTCGTTCGACGATCTGTTCGCCGTCTGGGACGGCGAGGCCGTGCTGATCACCTCCCGCTCGGAGGTTCCCGGCGGCGGCAAGTTCGACGTCACTTGGTTCATCCCGGCCCTGGTCAAGTATCGCGGCCTGCTGGGCGAGGTCCTCGGCGCCTCCCTGACCCTGCAGCTCTTCGCCCTGGCCACGCCCCTGATCTTCCAGGTGGTGATCGACAAGGTGCTGGTGCACCGCGGCCTGACCACGCTGGACGTCCTGGCGATCGGCCTGGGCTCGGTGATCCTGATGGAAACCCTGCTGGGCGGTCTGCGCGCGGGCCTCTTCACCCACACCACCAGCCGCGTCGACGTCGAGCTGGGCGCGCGGCTCTATCGCCACCTGCTGGCGCTGCCCTTGGCCTATTTCGAGAGCCGCCGGGTGGGCGACACCATCGCCCGGGTGCGCGAGCTGGAGACCATCCGCGAGTTCCTGACCTCGTCGTCGGTGACCCTGGTCATCGACCTGCTGTTCACGATCATCTTCCTCGTGGTGATGTGGTTCTACTCGCCGTGGCTGATGCTGATCGTGCTGATCGCCATCACGCTCTACGCCGTGACGGCGGGCCTGATCACCGGGCCGCTGCGTCGGCGCATCGAGGAGCGCTTCCAGCGCGGCGCCGAAAGCCAGGCCTTCCTGGTCGAGAGCGTCGCGGGCATGCAGACGCTCAAGGCGGCCGCCGTCGAGCCGCAGATGCAGACCCGGTGGGAACGGCTGCTGGCCGGCTACGTCGCCTCCGGATACAAGGCCGCGCGGCTGAACATCTGGGGCGGCCAGGCGATCCAGCTGATCAACAAGGCCTCTACCGTCCTGATCCTCTACATCGGGGCGCGCCTGGCCCTGACCGGCCAGATGACCGTCGGCGAACTGGTGGCCTTCAACATGCTGGCGGGCCGGGTGGCCGAGCCCGTCCTGCGCCTGGCGGGCCTGTGGCAGCAGTTCCAGGAGGCCCGGGTCGGCATCGCCCGTCTGGGCGACGTGCTCAACAGCCCGACCGAGGCCCAGTTCTCGCCCTCTCGCGCCGCCCTGCCGCGCATCGAGGGTCGCATCGCCTTCGACGACGTCACCTTCCGCTACAAGCCGGGCGGCCGCGAGGCCATCCGCCGCGTCAGCCTGGCGGTCGAGCCGGGCGAGGTGATCGGCGTGGTCGGGCCCTCGGGTTCGGGCAAGTCGACCCTGACCAAGCTGGTGCAGCGCCTGTACGTGCCCGAGAGCGGCCGGGTGATGGTCGACGGCGTCGACCTGGCCCAGGTCGATCCGGCGTGGCTGCGCCGTCAGGTCGGGGTGGTGCTGCAGGAGAACCTGCTGTTCAACCGCTCGGTGCGCGAGAACATCGCCCTGGCCGATCCTTCGTTGTCGATGGAGGCGGTGATGGCCGCCGCCAGCATGGCCGGCGCCCACGACTTCATCCTGGAGCTTCCCGAGGGCTACGACACCGTGCTCGAAGAGCGCGGCTCCAACCTGTCGGGCGGCCAGCGCCAGCGCATCGCCATCGCCCGGGCCCTGATCACCAATCCCCGGATCCTGATCCTCGACGAAGCCACCAGCGCCCTGGACGCCGAGAGCGAGGCGATTCTGCAGGCCAACATGCGCCAGATCGTCCGGGGGCGGACGGTGATCGTCATCGCCCACCGGCTCAGCGCCATCCGCGTGGCCAGCCGCATCGTCACCATGGAGAACGGCCAGGTCACCGAGACCGGCACCCACGACACGCTGATGACGGCCGGCGGCCGCTACGCCCAGCTCTGGCGGGCCCAGATGCAGGGCCATCACGGAGTGGAGGCATGAGCGTCGTCGCCCACGTCCGCGTCTTCGCCCAGGCCTGGAGCGAGGAAAACCGTCGCCGCCGGGCCGGCGCGGCCCGCGAGCGGGTCGAGACCGCCTTCCTGCCGGCGGCGCTGGAGATCGTCGAGACCCCGCCGTCGCCGATCGGCCGCGCCATCAGCTGGACCATCGTCGCGGCCGCGTTCGGGGCCCTGGCATGGTCGTGCTGGGCCAAGGTCGACATGGTCGCCGTCGCCGAGGGACGCCTGGTGCCCACCGGCCGCCTGCGCAGCGTCGAACCCTCGGATCCCGGCGTCGTCCGGGCCATCGCCGTGCGCGAGGGAGAGCGGGTGCGTCCCGGCCAGCTGCTGATCGCGCTCGATCCCACCGTGGCCGAGGCCGACGCCGAGAGCGCCGTGACCGAGCTGTCGACCGCGGGCCTGACCCTGGCCCGGGCCAACGCGTTGCTGGGCTACGCGGCCGGGCGCGGGGGAGCGGTGATCGCCCCGCCCGACGCCGAGCCGACCGCCGTCGAGGCCGAGCGCCAGCTGGTCGCCGCCCGCATCCAGGCCTACGAGGCCAAGCGCGCCTCCCTGGGCGAGCGTCGTATCGGGGCCGAGGCCAGCGCCCGTCAGGCCGAGGCCGAGATCGTCAAGCTGCAGCGCACCCTGCCGATCCTCCAGCGTCAGCTCGACGATCAGAAGGGGCTCGAGGCCAAGGGCTACGGCGCCCGCCAGAAGCTTTTGCAGCAGGAGCAGGCGCTGGTCGCCGCCGAGCAGGACCTGATCGCCCAGCGCGGCCGCCTCGACGAGGCCCGCGCCCAGGTCGCCTCGCTGGCCCGCGACGGCGCCGAACTGCGCGAACAGTTCGTCGGCCAGGCCGCCCAGGAACGGGCCGAGGCCGAGGGGCTGGCGGCCACCCGCGCCGACGCCCTGCGCAAGGCCGAGCAGAAACGCCAGCTCCAGACCCTGACCGCCCCCGTCGGCGGCGTCGTCCAGGCCGTGTCGGTGACCACGCTCGGCGAGGTGGCCGAGACCGGCAAGGCCCTGGTCACCATCGTTCCCGACGGCGAGGCCCTGGTGGTCGAGGCCCTGGTCCTCAACAAGGACGCCGGCTTCGTGCGCGCCGGCGACCATGCCGTCGTCAAGCTCGAGGCCTACCCCTTCACCCGCTACGGCACGCTGCAGGGGCAAGTCGTGCAGG
>JASGDR010000257.1:0-4330 GCA_047607095.1 Caulobacter sp. | reverse complement strand
GTTTTGCGTTTGAGAGACCCCTCATCCGTCGGCTTTCGCCGACACCATCTCCCGCAAGGGGAGAAGGGGGGCTCCTGATCTACTGCCCCGGCGCCGGGCGCTGGATGCTCGGCTCGAGGTTCTTGACGATCTCGCGGGCGTCGTAGGCGCGGGGGTCGCCGGCGGGCTTGGCGCCCTTGTGCAGGACGATCTCGGCGCTGGCCTCGAACTTCTCGATCGTGCGGATCTCGGCGCGGCTGGCGAAGAAGGGGTCGCCCCAGAACGGGTCCCAGGCGCGCCAGCCGCCGTAGCGGGGGCCGTAGTAGCGCCAGGCCGGACGCCAGGCGCCGTAGGGATAGCCGTAGCCGAAGCCCGGCCGCATGAACGGATCCTCGTCGACCACGGTGCGGGCCGTGCGGTCGGTGCGGCGGTCGGCGGTCTCGAACCAGTCGTAGCCCTGCTGCACGGTCAGCTCGGCGGCGCGGTAGAGCAGGTAGCGCTCGACAGTCTCGCGGCCGGTCAGGCTGTTGCCGGCGAAGGTGACGCGATAGCGGTCGCCCTCGAGGCGCAGGTCGGAGAAGCCGCCCGAGGCCTTCTGGCCGGGCGCGGCGGGCTGATAGGGGGTGGCGGTGGCGCAGGCGCTCAGCGCCGCGGCGACCGCCGCGATCGCGAGCCACTTGACCTTTTTCTGGGACATGGCGCGCTCCTTTGCGACAACTCGTTACTCCCGTACCGTAACGGATGGCGCAGCTTTGCGGTTTCGCCAAGGCGAACCGTTCGCATGAAGCGAAAAAATGGGATCAGCCGCGGGCCACGATCAGGCAGGCCGCGCCGATCAGCAGCGCCCCCACCAGAAGGCCGAACCCCTTGCGGAAGGCCGGTTCGTTCATCCGCGTGGCCAGGGCCGCGCCGCCCAGGCCGTAGGCGCTCATGCTGATCAGGTCCATGCCGATGGTGGCGCAGGCGAACATGATCAGCTGCGGGACCAGCGGGCGCTGCACGTCGATGAACGGCGGCAGCACGCCGGCGAAGAACACCAGGATCTTCGGATTGGCGATCTGCACGGCGAAGCCGTCGCGGAAGGCCGAACGGCCGCCGGGCGCGCGCACGGCCGCCAGGGCCGCGCCCTCGGCCGAGGGCTTCAGCGCGCCGAGGATCGACTTGATCCCCAGCCATACCAGATAGGCCGCGCCGGCCAGGGCCAGCACGTGGAAGGCGGCGGGGAAGGCGGCGATCAGCGCCCCCAGGCCCAGCGCCGCGGCCACGAACCAGCACAGGCTGGCGCTGTTCATCCCCACCACGCCCAGCAGCGCCGCGCCCTTGCCCTTCTCCATGCCGGTGGCGATGGCGAACAGGTTGGCCGGACCCGGCGTGATGGCCATGACGAACATGGCCGCCAGGAAGGCGCTGTAGCGGGCGGGATCGACGGGCAGGACCATGGGCGGGGCTATAGGGCTTCGTTGAATGTCTTCACACCCCTTTCCGCCCGTCATTTGCGCCTTGCGGCGGGAATGACGGGAAGAAGGCGAAGCGCTCCCTCTACAGCCCCACCGTGACCGCCACCCAGACCGCGCGGCCCAGCGCGCCCAGCAGCAGGGCGAAGGTGGTGAAGGCCTGGATGGCGAAGCCCAGGCCGCGCTTCTTCGGGTCGGCCGCGTAGCCGAGCGCGTAGATGATCCGGCCGATGATCCAGACCACGCCCGCCGCGGCCGCGACGAGGTCGTTCCAGTAGATGGCGAACAGCCACAGCGAGGTCAGGAAGACCGGCAGCCATTCCAGGGTGTTGGCCTGCACCCGCACATGCCGTTCGAGGTCGGGATGGCCGGTCATGGCCGGGGCCTCGATGCCGGTGCGGCGACGCGCGCCGCCCACCCGCAGGATCATCCAGATGTAGCAGATCAGCGCCGCCAGCGTGACGATGGCGACCAGGGCGTGGCTTTGCATGGCGTTGTCTCTCCCCCTTTTGACGCGGCGCAAGGCGGCCGGCGCGCGGAGAGCTTAAGCCCGTTCACGCCCGAAGCTCAAAGCCGTGAGCGGCCCCGGGGGAACCGGCCGCGTCGTCCATGCGCTTTCAGCATCGAAGACACCCGTCCGAACCCTTCCTAGGAAAGGTCTCGCGCATGCTTGTGGACTCCGCCGCGATCCGAGCGATCGATTACGAACCCGAACACGGCAAGCTCTTCGTCACCTTCATCGACGGCGACGAGTACGTCTATGTCGGCGTGCCCGAACGGGTGACGGCCGCCTTCACGCGGTCGCGGTCGAAGGGCCGCTTCTTCCAGCGGATGATCCGCGACCGGTATCCGTACAACCGGATCTGAACCGTCGACGGCGCATCGCCAGGCGCCGGCGAGAGGCGTGAGAGCCGCCTTGTCGGCTCCCTGTTCGATCCGTCGGATGCGTCCGGCGGGACCGGCTCCAAGGCGACCGGAGATTGCGGCGCCATCGGACGTTGCAGAGGGGTTTGGGCGGCGTCTTGAGCGACCGCGGGCGCACGGCGCTTGAGTCAGGGTCTCGTTCGTCCTCGATCAAGTTTCATGGTCCCCCCGTGGGCGAAAGCCGCGCAGGGCGGGGCAAATCCTGGGCGTCCGGAACATTTTGAGTGAAATTACAGATGCCGGCCCGGACGGCGGGAACCGGCGGAGGCGATGGTTTCTCCAAGAGGTGTCGCGCCTGGGGATAACCGCCGAGGGTGGAAGGTGCGACGGCCTCGAACGAGGACGTCATGTCGAACCAACGGATGCTGTTGGCGGGCTGCTCCGCCGCCGTACTGCTCGCCCTGGCCGGCGCCGCTCACGCGGCCGAGCCGGATCCCGCCGCCGCCGCGCCGGACGCCGTCGACGAGATCGTCGTCCGGGCCAGAGACAAGGCCGGCCTGATCGAGAAGCAGCCGAACGACACGGTGTTCGGCCTCGACAAGCCGCTGATCGAGACGCCGCGTTCGGCCAGCTTCGTCTCCGACCTGACCCTGCAGCGCTACGGCATCGAGACCATCGACGGTCTGACCGCCGTCTCGCCCGGGACCTACACCGCCAGCTTCTACGGCGTGCCCGGCTCGCTCAACATCCGCGGCACCCTGGCCGAGAACTATTTCCGCGGCTTCAAGCGGGTCGAGAACCGCGGCACCTATTCCACCCCGATCGGCGCGGCCGAGCAGATCCAGATCGTGCGCGGCCCGCCGACCCCGATCTACGGTCCCGGCAAGGTCGGCGGCCTGCTGAACTTCATCCCGAAGTCGGGCAAGAACGAAGGCGGCTACCTGGCCGAGCCCACCGGCGAGGTGACGGTCACCTACGGCAGCTACAACAAGAAGAACGCCACGGCCCAGATGGGCATGCCGGTGTCGTTCGGCGACGTGGTCGGCGGGGTCTATGTCTACGGCGAGGCCGAGGACAGCCACAGCTACTACCACGGCATCTATCCCAAGCGTCAGACGGGCGAGATCTCGGCCGACTTCGACCTGGGGAACGGCTGGAGCACCGCCATGGGCGCGATGCTCTACCACTCCGACGGCGACGTGCAGACGGCCGGCTGGAACCGCCTGACCCAGGACCTGATCGACAACGGCACCTACATCACCGGCCGCGACACCAGCCTGACCGACAGCGACGGCAACGGCCGCCTGACGCCCAACGAGATCGGCTACTATCCGTACGCCGCGGCGATGTACCTGGCCTATTACGGCTACCCGACCAGCGACGCCCTGCACACGCTGGACGTCGGGGTGGGCACGACCAAGCTGTCGCCGCGCACGGTCTACGTCTCGGCGGCCGACTTCTCGAAGACCCGCACCAACACCTTCTACTGGGACCTGGCCAAGGACCTCAGCGCCGACAGCTCGATCAAGCTGCAGCTGTTCTACGACGATCTCGAGAACAAGCGCTTCTCGTCCTACGGCTATCCGGCCTGGTTCGACAGCAAGGTCTGGGAAGCCCGCCTGACCTACAACATCGCCCACGACTTCCTCGACGGCGCGGTCACCACCAAGTCGTTCGTCGGCGCCTCGTACCGCGACTTCGACGGCCGCCGGCGCGAAAGCTACAACAGCGGCATGATCGCGCTCGACCGGCGCGACCTGTCCTACGGCGCGACGGCCACCGACATCCTGGGCAGCCCGTTCAACGCCGGCGACGGGGTGGAGTGGGAGAACGACAACTCCAGCCAGTGGACCGACCTCGGCCTGTTCTTCACCAGCGACATCATGATCGGCGGCAAGCTGAACCTGATGCTGGGCGGCCGCTACGACGACTACGACGTCACCTCCAACGACACCGGCTATCTGTCCTACACGGTCAGCGGCGTGCAGAAGGCGTCGAAGGGCAAGTGGACCTACACCGCCAGCGCCACCTAC
>JASGDR010000256.1:0-4338 GCA_047607095.1 Caulobacter sp. | reverse complement strand
CTGCGCGGCCAGCGGCGAAGCGGCGCTGGAGCACCTGAACGTCGAGCTGCCCGACCTGATCGTCGCCGACTTCCACCTGCCGGGCATGGACGGCCGCGAGCTGTCGCGCCAGATTCGTCTCAACGGCCGCACCCGCGCCCTGCCGGTGCTGATGCTGACCGGGGCCCGCGAGAGCGACCTGGAGCGCCAGGGCCTGGAAAGCGGCGCCGACGCCTATGTCGCCAAGTCGGCCGATCCCAAGGTGGTCGTCGTGCGCCTGAAGGCGCTGCTGCGCCGTGCCCGCGCCGAGGCCGCCGCGCCCAAGGCCTTCGAGCCCTTCCGCCGCGCGCGGGTGCTGGTCAGCCACCCCAGCGCCACCCTGCGCCTGCGTCTGGGCCACCTGCTGGAGCACGACGGCTACGAAGTGGCGACGCTGGAGCGGCTGGACCCCGACGCCGCCGCCCTCGACGGCGAACTCGACGGGGTGGTGGTGGGGGTGCGCGGCGGCGACCGCGACGATCTCGCCCTGCTGGCCGCCCTCGACGCCCGCCGCATGCGCCACGGCGCGCCCTTCCAGCTGCTGGCCTTCGGCGGCGAGGAGAGCGACCGCGACCTGCTGACCGACGCGCTGGAGGCCGGGGCCGACGACGTCGTGCCCGCCTCGGCCAACGACGAGGTGGTCCGCGCCCGGGTCCGCGCCCAGCTGCGCCGCAAGCTGATGGCCGACGACGCCCGCCGCAGCGCCGGCGAGGCCCGCGCCCAGGAGCTGGCCCTCGCCAGGGCCGAAGCCCGCGCCGCCGTCGCCGACGACCTGGCCAGCGCCAACCGCCGGCTGAAGGACGCGCAGGGCCAGCTGGTCCAGGCCGCCAAGATGGCCTCGCTGGGGGAACTGGTCGCCGGCATCGCCCACGAGATCAACAACCCGCTCGCCTTCCTGCTGGGCCACCAGGACACGGTCGAGCGCCTGATCGCCGAGGCGGCGGCCCAGGCCCCCTCGCCCGGCCTCGACAAGGCCAAGGCCCGCCTGGCCTCGATGCGGGTGGGCATGAAGCGCATCCAGGACCTCGTCCTGAACCTGCGCAAGTTCTCGCGCCTGGACGAAGGCGACCGCCACGTGCTGGACGCCGCCGACTCCATCGAGACCGTGCTGGCCCTGCTGGCCCACAAGCTGGGCGACGGCATCGAGGTGCGACGCGCCTACGCCGCCCGCAACACGCTGGAGGGCTCGCCCGCCCTGCTGAACCAGGTGGTGATGAACATCGTCGGCAACGCGGCCGACGCGCTGGAAGGGACCCAGGGGGGCCGGGGCGTGATCGCCATCACCACCCGCGACGAGGCGGGCGACTTCGTCATCGTGGTCGAGGATTCCGGTCCCGGCGTGCCGCCCGACCTGCGCGACCGCATCTTCGAACCGTTCTTCACCACCAAGCCCGTCGGGGCCGGCACGGGCCTGGGCCTGGCCATCGCCTACAACGTGGTGCGCGCCCACGGCGGCGCGATCGCCGTCGACCAGGGCGACCTGGGCGGCGCCCGCTTCACCATCACCATCCCGCCTCCCACCGTCGAAGGAGAGGTCAAATGAGCGCCTTCGGGGGCGAGCGCGAGACGATCCTGATCGTCGACGACGAGCCCGACATCCTGGTCGCCCTCGAAGACCTGCTGGAGGATCGTTACCGCGTCCTGACCAGCAACGCCCCGCGCGAGGCGCTGGACATCCTGGCCCGCGAGCCGTCGGTCGCCCTGATCCTGTCGGACCAGCGCATGCCCGGCATGACCGGCGACCAGTTCCTGGCCGCCGCCCGCACCGCCAGCGACGCCGACTCCATCCTGCTGACCGGCTATGCCGACCTTTCGGCCGTGGTCGCCGCCCTGAACCTGGGCGGGGTCAGCGGCTATATCGCCAAGCCGTGGGAGCCGGGGGCCCTGCGCGCCGCCGTCGCCGCCGGGGTCGAACGCACCCGCCTGCGCCGCGCGCTGCGCACCGAGCAGGCCCTGCTGCGCGGCCTGATGGACAGCGTCCCGTCGGTCATCGCCTTCAAGGACGCGCAAGGCCGGGTCGTGCGCACCAACGCGTCCGAAGACCACCCCTTCGCCGACGCCCCCGAAGCCGCCCAGGCCCTGGCCGCCGGCCAGCCCGTGCAGGTGGTCGAGGAGCAGGCGACCCTGGCCGGCCCGGTCTGGACCGAGCGCCAGTTCGTACCGCTGCGCGACGCCGCCGGCCACCTTCTGGTCATCGAGCGCGACGTCACCGACCAGAAGATGGCCGAGATCCGCCTGCGCCAGGCCGACAAGCTTCAGGCGCTGGGCACCCTGGCCGGCGGCGTGGCCCATGATTTCAACAATCTGCTGACCGCCATCCTGGGCAGCCTGGAGCTGGCCGGTCGCCGCCTGCCCGACGCCGAGAAGGTCAAGCGCTACCTCGACAACGCCTCGCTGGCGGCCCGCAAGGGCGCGGCCCTGACCCACCGCCTGCTGGGCTTCAGCCGTCAGCAGGAGAGCCAGCCCCAGGTGGTCGACGTCGCCCACACCCTGATGGGCATGGACGCCATCCTGGTGCGCACCCTGGGCGGCTCGGCGCGCATCGCCTGGGACCTGCCGGAGGATCTCTGGTCGGCCCACGTCGAGCCCGACCAGCTGGAGCTGGCGGTGCTGAACCTGTCGGTGAACGCCCGCGACGCCATGCCGGACGGCGGGGTGATCACCATCAGCGCCCGAAACCTGGCCATGGCCGGCGAGGCTTCGCGCCACGACCTGCCCGACGGCGACTACGTGCTGGTGACGGTGCGCGACACCGGACAGGGCATCTCGCCCGAGCTGATGGCGCGGATATTCGAGCCGTTCTTCACCACCAAGCCGGTCGGCAAGGGCACGGGCCTGGGCCTCTCGATGGTCTACGGCTTCGCCCAGCGCTCGGGCGGGGCCATCGATATCGAAAGCCAGCCGGGCGAAGGCACGGCGGTGAACCTCTATCTGCCGCGCGGCCGGGGCGCCTGCCTCGCCGTGACCGAAGACGCGCAGGACGACCTCGTCCCCGCCGCCCAGCCGACCCGGCGGGTGCTGGTGGTCGACGACGATCCGACGGTGCGGGCCGTGACCGTGGCCATGGTCCGCGACCTGGGCCACCGGGTGATCGAGGCCGAGGACGGCGACCAGGCCCTGATCCGCGTACGTGAGGCCCGCCCCGACCTGATGATCGCCGACTTCGCCATGCCCGGCATGACCGGCCTGGAACTGGCCAAGGCGGCCAAGGACATGATCCCCGAAATCCGGGTCATACTGGTCACCGGCCACGCCGACGTCACGCCCGAGCGGACCGACCTGTCGATGGTGCGCAAACCCTTCGAGAACAGGGAACTGGCCGACCGCATTCGCTCAGTCCTGACCGACGCCTGAAGCTCAACAGAACAATGTTCGATGCTATTTGCTTCGACAAAGCTTGAGCACAAGTGAGCATTGGCGCGTCGACCTGACGCAGTCGCCGCGCCTTTTCATCGCCTTATCTGGATGGTTAACGACGCCCAACGCGCAGACGGGCGAAACGATCCATAGGATGGCGAGATGCACTTTTCGGCGATGAAGAAGCTTCCTCCCCAGGCGCGCGTGGCGCTGGGTCTGACGGTGCTCTTCGCGCCGATGGCGGGTCTGGCGATGGAAAGCCCGCACGTGGATCGCGCCGCCCGCCCGGCGGTTCAGAAGCTGCTCGACCAGATCGAGGCCGCCCCGCCCAGACCCGTCCGCATGGAGACCGTGTGGAAGGGCGCCGACATCGACGGCGACGGCGCGGCCGATTTCGCCAACCCGACCGGCGCGGCCCCGCGCCGGCACGACGACTTCGGCGACGGCGCCTTCGGGGCCCGCCGCGACGGCGGCTCGCGTCGGCACGAGGGCGTCGACTACGTCGCCACGGCCGGCCAGGCCGCCAAGGCCCCGATCTCGGGCTACGTCACCAAGATCGGCTACGCCTACGCCGACTCCCCGGACCTGCGGTTCGTCGAGATCACCAATCCGGCGCTCGGCTACGTGGCGCGAGCCTTCTACGTCGATCCCAGCGTCGAGGTGGGCCAGACCATTCGCCTGGGCCAGACCATCGGCCGCGTGGCCAGCCTGCAGAAGCACTATCCCGGCATCACCGACCACGTGCACCTGGAAGTGATGAAGCCCGGCGGCCGCCGCATCAACGCCGCGGCGCTGATCCAGCCGAAGCTGGTGGCGGCGGCGTAACCCCCTCCGGCCCTCCGGGCCACCTCCCCCAAAGGGGGAGGATCTACGCCGAGCCCCATTCTCCCCCGTTGGGGGTGCCTAATGGTGGGCGAGGATGCACCCCCAGGTGGGGGGGTGGCCCCGAGGGCCGGCGGGGGT
>JASGDR010000255.1:0-3063 GCA_047607095.1 Caulobacter sp. | reverse complement strand
GCGGTTGAGGGCGGCGGCGTCGGCCACGGCCCGGGCCACGCCCGCCACGCTGACGGGCTTGCGCAGCACGGTGTCGGCGCCGGCCTCGGAGCACTCGCGGGCCTCGTCGGCGTCGCCGCCGATCACCGCGATGATCGGCATCTGACCGTTGGCGCCGGGCAGGGCGCGGATCTCGGCGGCGGTCTGCGGACCGTCCAGCACCGGCATGCGACCGTCGAGCATCAGCAGGTCGAACTCGCAGACCTTGGCCAGGTCGACGGCGCGGCGGCCGTTCTGGGCGTGGACGACCTGATGGCCCAGCTGTTCGAGGATGGCGCGCAGCATGGCGGCGTTCAGCGCGTCGTCCTCGGCGATCAGCACGCGCAGGCTGCGCTGGACGTCGGGAGCCGGATCGGCGGCGGCCAGGGTCTCCTCCACCGGCTCCTGCGGGCAGGGGCAGGCGGCGTCGTAGGGCAGCAGCAGGGTGAAGCAGCTGCCGACGCCGAGAGCGCTGCTGGTCTCCAGCGCGCCGCCCATCAGCTTGGCCAGCTGGCGCGACAGCGACAGGCCAAGGCCCGCGCCGTTGACGCCGGCGCCGGTGCGCTCGACCCGGCGGAAGGGCTCGAAGGCCTGCTCCAGCTCGTCGGGCGACAGGCCGGGGCCGGTGTCGGCGACCTCGATGGCGATGCGCTCGCCGCGCGGTTCGATCCGCACCTCGACCCGGCCGCGGACGGTGTACTTCACCGCGTTGCCGACCAGGTTGGCGATGATCTGGCGGGTGCGCATCGGGTCGGCGACGGCCGCGCCGAGGGCGCGGGCCTCGAGCGACGGATCGACGTGGACGGCCAGCTCCAGCCCCTTGGCCAGGGCGTGGGGGCGCTCCAGCAGGGCCAGGTCGCGGACCAGGCGGACGGGCTCGAAGGCCTGGCTCTCGACGGCCAGGCGGCCGGCCTCGGCGGTCTCGGCGTCGAGCGTGGCGTTCAGCACCGAGATCAGGTCCTGGGCGGCGTCGAGGGCGGCGTTCAGCTGTTCGCGCGAGGGGGCCGCGCGGCCGCCCTTGCCGGCGGCGGCGGCCAGCACGTGGGTGACGCCGGTCAGGCCGTTGCGGATCTCGTGGCTGAGGGTGGCGACGATGTCGGACTTGGAGCGGGCGGTCCGCTCGGCGGCCTCCAGCACGCGCATGCGCTCCTCGATCAGGGCCTCGTGGGCGACGGCCAGGGCGTGCTGGCGGCGCAGCATGCGGTTGAAGATCATGGCCATGGCCATGGCGAGCGCCAGGCCGCCCCAGGCCATGACCCCGGCCGGGCGGCTCTCGGGGCGGCTGAACAGGGCGATCAGCGGTCCGGCGGCGGCCACGGGGGCCACGACCATCAGGCACGGCAGCACCGGCGCGGCGAAGAAGATGCAGACCATGCCGGCGGCGGCGGCCAGCAGCAGCAGGGTCTCGCGGGCCGGTCCCGCGCCCTCGGCGAAGGCCGACATCTGCACGACGCCCAGCGCCCACAGCAGGCCGCCCGCGACCTGAAGCCGCAGCCGGCGGCCCAGGTTCTCGGCGTCGGGCGTCTTGAGCCAGTTGGTGACGCCGTAGAACGCGCCCCAGTTGATCGCGAAGACGACGAAGCTCATGCCCATCCACAGCGCGTTGCGCGCATAGGATCCGGCCCAGACGAAGAAGGGCAGGCTCACGGCGAAGATGGCCAGGGCGTAAGGCAGCAGCGCCGTCTGCACGCCGAGGGCGAGCGCGGTGTCGGCCCCGGGCCTGGTCAGGTCTTGGGTTCGGCGCTCGGCGAGCAAGAATCGTATCCTCGGACAGTCAGGGGAGGACGCTATGCGCTCACGGTTTGCAGCCGGTTACGCGGTATCGTTAATCGGGGCGATCGAGAGGGCAAACAATCGTTAACGCTAACCGTCACATTGTTTGATTCGACCCTTTGATCCGCAGAAGGCCAGGCCCATGGCCACGACCCGCGCAGCCCTCACCAACGACGACATCCGCATGCTCGTGAAGGGCGCCACGCCCGACGAGCGCGCCCTGGCCGCCCACAAGCTGTGCCGGAAGATCGACCGCGCCGAGCTTTCCGAGGAAGAGCGCCTGCAGGCCCAGGACATCCTGCGGGTGATGGCCGCCGACGCCGCCGAGCTGGTGCGCCGCGCCCTGGCCGTGACGCTGAAGACCTCGCCGCTGCTGCCGCCGGACGTGGCCAACCGCCTGGCCCGCGACGTCGAGAGCGTGTCGCTGCCGATCATCAGCTTCTCGCCGGTGTTCAACGACAACGACCTGGCCGAGATCATCCGCCTGGGCGGCCCGGTGCGGCAGATGGCCGTCGCCCGTCGCCCCAAGCTGTCGAGCAAGGTCACCGGCCTGCTGGTCGACCAGGCCCCCGAAGAGGTGGTGGCGACCGTCTGCGCCAACGACAACGCCCGCTTCTCCGACCTCGCCCTGCAGAAGGCGCTGGACCGCTTCGCCAAGTCGGAAACCGTGCTTCAGGCCGTCGCCTACCGTTCGGTGCTGCCGCTGTCGGTGACCGAGCGCCTGATCGACATGGTCGGCGACCAACTGCGCGAACACATCCTCGACAACCACGCCCTGTCGGCCGAACGGGCGCTGGAGATCATCGTCGGGGCCAAGGAACGGGCGACGATCGATCTGGTGGACCAGGCCGGCCGCACCGCCGACCCGCAGGCCTTCGCCGCCCACCTGCATCGCGCCGGACGGCTGACGCCGTCGCTGCTGCTGCGGGCGCTGGCCCATGGGCACATGACCTTCTTCGAGTGGGGCCTGGCCGAACTGGCCGGCGTGCCGCATCACCGCACCTGGCTGATGGTGCACGACGCCGGCGCCCTGGGCCTGAAGGCCGTCTACGAGCGGGCCGGCCTGCCGTCGCGCCTGTTCCCGGCCTTCCGCGCGGGCGTCGACGCCTACCACGGCATGGAGTTCGACGGCCGCCCCGGCGAGCGCGAACGCTTCCAGGAGCACATGCTGCAGCGGTTCCTGACCTCGTCCCAGGCCGTTTCGCGCGAAGAGCACGACTAACTCCTCGACCAGCTGGACCGCCTGGCCGGCTTCAAGGCCCGCGCGGCGGG
>JASGDR010000254.1:0-4876 GCA_047607095.1 Caulobacter sp. | reverse complement strand
ATCGCTCGGCAACAGGCTGCGCCGGGCCAGGATCTGATCGACCGTTCGGGCTTGCAGCACCCGATGCCCGTCGATCTCGCCGCGGTTCAGGATCATCCTGACGAAACGGGCCATGTCCGAGGCGCTGGACATTCCCGAACTCGCGGCCGTCGAGGCCACGTGTCGCCAGTGGATCGACGTGGTGTCCGCATCCTTCACCCGCACGTGCGGGGTCGCCACATTGGCGATCCCCGGACGGATCGACGCGAAGGCGTCCGGCGCGCCGGGCGGCAGCTCGCATTCGTGACAGCCGGCCAGCCCGGCCGGATCGACGATGCTTTCGAAATCGGCCAGGCTGCGCGTCATGCCCGTAGGCGCAAACAGTCTTCGCCGCATCGCCTCGCCATAGTCGTCGCCGAGCGCGACGATCGTCTGCCCGCCGACGCTGTACATGAAGTTGTCGTAGATCATCCGCGAGCGGAACGGGGCCTGCTGCGGCAGGGTCTTCAGGCGATCCACCGATTGGCGCCAGGTCAGGTCGGGGACATCGATCAGCCAGTTGGTGGCCTCGACATCCGATCGATGCGACAGGACGTCCTCGAGCCTGAGATCAGCGGTGACCAGCGGGTCGCCGACCCGAAATCCCGGCAGTCGATCGACGATCCGGTCGCTCCAGCTCAGCCGGCCCTCGTCGACGTAGGACCCGATGAGGGCCGAGGACAGCGGCTTAGAGATCGAGGCCAGCTGGAACAACGTATCGCCGTCGACCGCGCCGGCGTGTCCGACCGAGCGGACCCCGTAGCCCTTTAGGAAAACGACCTTGTCGTCGGCGACCAGGGCCACGACCAGACCCGCCGGACGCCAGGTCTTCATCACCTCTTGCAGTCGCTGGTCCAGAGCCGTCAGCGCCTTGGGCGATGGCGGCCGAGCCATGGCCGCGCTCGCGCCGCCCAGGCAGATAACCGCGGCCAGCAGAGTGCGTGAAACCGAACCGGCCCACCTCTTGGCCATGCCTTGCCCCTTCGTCATCTCAGGCCCCCGCACGATCGGCGATAAGGTCGAACACCGACCTCAGATTGCGAGCCTCGCCGCCCTCGGGACGCCCTGGCCGGGACTTGTCGTTCCAGCCATAGGTGTCCAGATGCAGCCAGGGCGTTCCCTCACGAACGAACCGCTCCATGAACACCGCCGCGTTGATCGCGCCCGCGAACGTCCCACCGCTGACATTGCGCAGGTCGGCGACCGGGCTGGCCAGATCCTTCAAGTACGGCTTCCACAGCGGCATGCGCCAGACAGGGTCGTCATTGCGCTCGGTCAGCGCAAGGAACGAGGCCGCCAGCGCTTCGTCGTTGCAGAACATGGCCGGCAGGTCACCGCCCAGCGCGATCCGCGCCGCCCCCGTCAAGGTAGCGAAATCGACCAGCAGGTCAGGCGCCTCGTCGGAGGCCTCGGCCAGGACGTCGGCCAGGATCAACCGCCCCTCGGCGTCGGTATTGCCGATTTCGACGGTGAGACCGTTACGGGCGCGGATGACGTCCAGCGGGCGAAGCGCATCGCCCGCCACCGCATTCTCGACGGCCGGGATCAGCAGGCGCAGCCGGACCGGCAGCCTGGCCTCCAGAACCATCTGGGTCAGGGCCAGGGCGTGGGCAGCGCCGCCCATGTCCTTTTTCATCTGCAGCATGAAGCTGGCGGCCTTCATGTCCAGACCGCCGGTGTCGAAACAGACCCCTTTGCCGACGATGGTGATCTTCGGGGCCTGCGCCTCTCCCCAACGCAGATCGATCAACCGCGGCGCGCGATGACTGGCGCGGCCGACGGCGTGGACGAGACGGTAGCCTTGCTCGAGCAGGTCATCGCCGACGATGACCTCGCAGGCCGCGTCGTGCTTCCCGGCCAGGGTCAGGGCCACATCGGCGAGTTCGGCGGGGCCCATGTCGTTGGCCGGCGTATTGATCAGGTCGCGCGCCAGCGCCATGGCCGAGACCTCGCGCTCGACCCGCTGGCGGTCGACACCCTCGGGCCAGGCCAGACGGGCCGGCCGGCGCCCCAGAGCCTCGCCCTCGGTGCGATAGGCGTCGAAACGATAGGCGCCCAGTCCCCAGCCGATCGCCACCTCGGCGGCCTTGGCCGCGTCGAGATCGGTGCAGAGCCGATAGTCGCCCTCCGGCAAGGCCCAGGGCAGCGCCGCCAGGCTCCAGCGATCGGCCCCCTCCCCCTCGCCCGCCAGCAAGGTCGGTTGATCCAGCGGGGCCCACGCCGTCTCGCCGGCGCGGCCGCCAAAGCCTGCGGCCTCCAGCAGGGCGCCCAAGGACGCGGGCTGCCGCCGGATCCAATCGTTCAGGGCGGCAGGGCCGATGACGAGGATCGGACGCGCCGTCTCATTGGGCTCGACGAAGACGGACGATGGCATGAGCAGGCCTCGAGAAAGAAAGGACATCAGGATTGCGGGGCGGCGACCGCGAGATCGAGCTTGCGGATCTGGGGTCGCAGCGCCAGGAACAGCAGGGCCGCCAGCGCCGGGAACACCGCCACCAGGATGAAGAAGGTCGCCGGATCGGAGCGGCTCCAGAAGGTCCCGACCCATCCGGCCATGAAGTTGCCGGCGAACGAGCTCAGCCCCCAGATCGACATGGTGGTGGCGCGCAGCCCGAAGGGCGCGACCCGGCCGAACAGGGACATGCCGACCGGATAGACCCACATCTCGGCGGCCGTCAGAAGGGTGATGAACACCACCACCCAGATCCAACCGACCTTGGCCTGGCCGCCGGCGACGAAAGCCACGGCCGCGATCACGCCGTAGGCGACCACCAAGCCGGCCGCGCCGATGGCCATCTTGCCCAAGGCGTCGGGCTCACGCCCCAAGGCCCGCAGCTTGGTCCAAAGCAGGATGACGAGCGGCATGGCGAACAGGATCAGCAGTGAATTGATCGACTGGAACCAGGTCATCGGGATGGCCCACGCGCCGACCGCGCGGTCCACGCCATTGTCGATCCACACCGCGACCGTGTTGCCGATCTGCTCGTAGCCCGTGCGGAACAGCACCATGACAAAGGCCACCACGCACAGAAGCCCCAGACGGCGCGCGCTGTCTCGCGTCCAGACGGTCGCGGAGCGGGTCTTGGCGGCCCTGGTCCGGGGCGGCTCGACCGGCAGGTAGCGCCCGCCGATCAGATAGACGGCCAGGCCGATCAGCATGCCGATCCCGGCCGCGCCGAAGCCCCAATGCCAGCCATAGATCTCGCCCAGCGCGCCGCAGATGATCGGCGCCAGCAGCGCGCCGAGGTTCAGCCCGACATAGTAGACGTTGTAGGCCGAGCCCGACCGGGGATCGTCGGCCTTGTAGAGCAGGGCCACCTGGCTCATCAGACTGGGCACGAACAGGCCGTTGCCCAGGCAGATGACGGCCAGGGCCGGATAGAGCAGCGCCGGGAACACCATCATGAAATGACCGGCCGCCATGATCACCGAGCCCAGGATGATCGACCGGCGCGGGCCCAGCCAACGGTCGGAGATCACCCCGCCGAAGATCGGGGTCAGATAAGCCAGCCCCGAATAGAGGCCGTAGATCATCGAGGCCTTGGCCTGATCGAAATGCAGGCCCTTGATCATGTAATAGACGAGCAGGACCCGGATCGCGACGTAAGAGAACCGCTCCCAAGTCTCGGTCAGGAACAGCACCGTCAGTCCGGCCGGGTGGCCGAAAACGTCACGCTGGCTCACGCTTGAACCCTTGGTCACGCGGGTCCGCCATGGGCATGGGTCAAGGATCAACCTCGTTTTTATGGATGTCACACGGCGCTGCGGCCGCGTTGACGCATGGGACCACGACCGACCCGTTCAGATCGCAATGCCCACCTGGCGGTCGCAAGGGATAAGAAGTCATCGATGCATTAGTCGAGCTAATCTAGGACCACCAAAGCGCCGCACATTAGCTCGACTAATAGGCGCGATACGGAAACATCCTTGCCTGCGCCCCCTGGAGCGCCGCCTCCTGGCAGGGAAGCGACGCAAGCCTCGACGATGGCCGCCGCGTCGCCCGCGTATCGTCCAAAGGGTCAGGCAAGCTCGTGTACATCAATCAGGATCTGGTCGGCCGCAGCGACGCGGGGCGCGAACTTTCGACCCCGGCCCTGCTCATCGACCTCGATGTTCTGGAACGCAACATCGCCAGGATGGCCGAGCATTGCCGCAAATCCGGCCTGGCGCTTCGCCCCCACGCCAAGACCCACAAATCGGCGGCCATAGCCAAGGCGCAGATCGCCGCTGGGGCCGTGGGCGTATGTTGCGCCAAGGTCGGCGAAGCCGAGGCGCTGTCCTTCGGCGGCGTCGACGACATCCTGATCACCTCGCCGGTGGCGGCGCCTCGCACCATCGAGCGACTGGCGACGCTCAACCAGGCGACCAGCGGCCTGATGGTGGTGGTCGATCACCCGCGCGGCGCGACCCTGCTTTCCCAGGCGGCGCAACGCAGCGGCAAACCGATCACCGTCCTGGTGGACGTGGATCCCGGCATGGGCCGCACCGGCGCCGCGCCGGGCGAGGCCGCCCTCACGCTGGGCAAGACCGTGGACGCCCTGCCCTACCTGATCCTGGCAGGCCTGCAATGCTACGACGGCGATGTTCAGCACCTCTACGGCTTGCAGCGTCGCCGCCGTCGTTCGGCCCTGGTGATGGAACTTCTGGCCCAGACCCGCGACGCCTTCGGCCAGGCGGGGCTGAACACCGCCATCCTGTCGGGCGGCGGCACGGGCAGCCATGACATCGATCCGGCCGCGGGCGTCCTGACCGAGCTGCAGGCCGGCTCCTACATCTTCATGGACCGCCAGTACAACGAGCTGGAGCACGCAGAGGCCCGACCGCCCTTCGAAACCGCGCTGTTCGTGCAGACGACGGT
>JASGDR010000253.1:0-9104 GCA_047607095.1 Caulobacter sp. | reverse complement strand
CGCGGCGTCCGGCGACCAGGAGGGGTTTTCTTCGGTCTGCGCCCAGTCCCAGTTGGCCCGGTCGATCTTGTGCGGGCCGATCTGCACCAGGGCCGCGCGCACCGTGACGCCGGGGATCACCAGCCGCGCCACGGCGCCGGCCGCCACGCGGGCCGCCGTCTCGCGGGCCGAGCTGCGGCCGCCGCCGCGATAGTCGCGCACGCCGTACTTGGCGAAATAGGGATAGTCGGCGTGACCGGGGCGGAAGGCCTGGGCGATCTCGCCGTAATCCTTGGAGCGCTGGTCGGTGTTCTCGATCATCAGGCTGATCGGGGTGCCGGTCGTGCGCTGGCCGCCGGTGCGCTCGTCCTCGAACACGCCCGACAGGATGCGCACGGCGTCCGGCTCCTGGCGCTGGGTGACGAACTTGCCGTTGCCCGGGCGGCGCTTGTCGAGGAAGCCCTGGATCATCTCGGCGGTCAGCAGGACGCCCGGTGGCACGCCGTCGACGACGCAGCCGAGGGCGGGCCCGTGGCTCTCGCCCCAGGTGGTGACGCGGAACAGGTGACCGAAGGTGTTGTGCGACATGGCGAGGCTTCTAGCCCAAAGGGCGTTTGGGGGCGAGACTTTGCGGGCGGGAAGCGGCGCTTGAAGTTCCGCGCAAGATTTTACCGCAGCGGTAGCGGAACCTCGTCCTTCGACAAGCTCAGGATGAGGTTTCTACTGATCCGCCGAGCCTGAAATGGTCCTCATCCTGAGCTTGTCGAAGGACGAGGACCACGCACTGAACTCAGACCCAGTCCGGAACCAGGTCCCGGGCCAGCATCTCGTCATAGGTCGGGCGCTTGCGGATCACGGCGTAGCGGTCGCCGTCGACCAGCACCTCGGGCACGAGCGGGCGGGTGTTGTATTCGCTGGCCATGGCCGAGCCATAGGCGCCGGCCGACATGAAGGTCACCAGGTCGCCAGGGCCGAACACCGGCAGGGCGCGGTCGCGCGTGAACGTGTCGCCCGTCTCGCAAACCGGGCCGACCACGTCGTAGACGGCCTCGCCTTCCCGCTTGGTCACCGGGCGGATGTCGTGGAAGGCGTCGTACATGGCCGGACGCACCAGGTCGTTCATGGCCGCGTCGATGACCAGGAACTTGCGGCCTTCCGGACGCTCGTGGACGTGGATGACTTCGCTCACCATCACGCCGGCGTTGGCGGCGATGACGCGGCCCGGCTCGAAGGCCAGCTTCACCGGCAGGCCCTTGGTCACTTCGGCCACCATGGCGGCGAAGTCGGCGGGGGCGGGCGGTTCGGGGTGGTTGAAGTAGGGCACGCCCAGGCCGCCGCCGAGATCCAGGCGCTCGACCGACAGGCCCTCGCCCAGCAGTTGCTCGACCAGGCCCCGCATCTTCGTGAACGCGGCGCGCATGGGCTCCAGGTCGGTGATCTGGCTGCCGATGTGGCAGGCCACGCCGATCGGCTCGAGGGCGGCGTTGTTGCTGGCGTTGGCGTAGAGGCGCGCGGCCTCGGCGAACGAGACGCCGAACTTGTTCTCCGACTTGCCGGTGGCGATCTTGGCGTGGCCGCCGGCCGCGACGTCCGGATTGACCCGGAAGGCGATCTTGGCCCGCACGCCCAGTTCGGCGGCGACGCCGGCGATCAGCTCCATCTCCGGCTCGGACTCGACGTTGATCTCGGCGACGCCGGCCTTAAGGGCGAAGGCGATCTCCTCGCGCTTCTTGCCCACGCCCGAGAACACGATGCGCTCGCCCGGGATGCCGGCGGCCAGGGCGCGGCGGACCTCGCCCTCCGAGACCGTGTCGGCGCCGGCGCCCAGGTCGCCCAGCACCTTCAGCACGGTCACGTTCGAATTGGCCTTCACCGCATAGGCCACCAGCGGATCGACGACGCCGGCCGAGACGAGGGCGTCGCGGAACACCGTGAAGTGCCGCTCCAGCGTGGCGCGGGAATAGACGTAGACCGGCGTGCCGACCTCGGCCGCGATCTTGGCCAGCGGGACGCCTTCGCAGGCCAGGCCCTCGGGGCCGTATTCGAAGTGGTTCACTTTAGGGCTTTCGGAGCGTTCTTGCGTCCTTCGAGGCTCGGCTGCGCCTCGCGCCTCAGGATGAGGAACTCAGCACAGACCGTCCTCATCCTGAGGCGCCCGCGCGAGCGGGCCTCGAAGGACGCAGGGATGGTCAGTTCGGCGTCGACGACGGGAAACCCGCGGCGGACGGACCGCTGAACGGGTTGGACGGCGTCCCGCGCAGCGGGGCGGCCTGGATCGTGCGGTTGCTCGACGCCGGGTCGATGTTCTCCTGCACGCCGTTGGGGCGGGCCGGCTGGTTGGCCTGGGCCGAGGCTTCGCGGCGCTTGGAGGCTTCGGCGGCCTTCTTCTCCGGCCCCCACAGCGGCGCGGGGCGCTCCAGCTCGGCCTGCTTGCCGCAGGCGGTGAGGGCGGCGCCGGTCAGGCCCAGGGCGGCGACGGCGAGCAGCGTGGCGGGACGGATCATGCCAGGGTTTCCTTCCAACGCGCGATCTGGGCGCGCACCTGGGCGGGGGCGGTCCCGCCATAGCTCATGCGGCTGGCCGCCGAGGCGGCCGGGGTGAGAACGGCGTAGACCCCGTCGGTGATCCGCGGCTCGATGGCCTGGAACTCGGCCAGGCTCAGCTCCGCCAGATCGACGCCCTTGGTCTCGGCCGCCTTCACGGCCGAGCCTGTCACGTGGTGGGCGTCGCGGAAAGGCATGTTCAGCTCGCGCACCAGCCAGTCGGCCAGATCGGTGGCGGTCGAGAAGCCGGCGCCGGCGGCGGCGGCCATCTTCTCGGTGTTCGGGGTCAGGTCGGCGATCATGCCGGCCATGGCCAGCAGCGACAGCTCCAGGGCGTCGAAGGCCTCGAAGGTCGGGACCTTGTCCTCCTGCATGTCCTTCGAATAGGCCAGCGGCAGGCCCTTCATCACCACGGTCAGGGTGGTCAGGCTGCCCAGGATCCGGCCCACCTTGGCGCGGATCAGCTCGGCCGCGTCGGGGTTCTTCTTCTGCGGCATGATCGAGCTGCCGGTCGTGAAGGCGTCGGTCAGCTTGATGAAGCCGAACATCGGCGTCGTCCACAGCACGATCTCCTCGGCCAGGCGCGACAGGTGCGTGGCGGTGATCGCGGCGGCCGACAGGGCCTCCAGGGCGAAATCGCGCGACGAGACGCTGTCGAGCGAGTTGGCGGTCGGACGGTCGAAGCCCAGCGAGGCTGCCGTCTGGTGGCGGTCGATCGGGAAGGGCGAGCCGGCCAGGGCGGCCGCGCCCAGCGGGCACTCGTTCATCCGGGCGCGGGCGTCGCGGAAGCGCGAGGCGTCGCGGCCGAACATCTCGACATAGGCCATCAGGTGGTGACCGAAGGTCACCGGCTGGGCCGGCTGCAGGTGGGTGAAGCCCGGCATCAGGGCGTCGGCGTAGGCCTCGGCCTGGGCCAGCAGGGCCTTCTGGAGGGCGACCAGCTGGGCGGCCGAGCGGTCGGCGGCGTCGCGCACCCACAGGCGGAAGTCGACGGCCACCTGGTCGTTGCGCGAGCGGGCGGTGTGCAGGCGGCCGGCCGTCGGGCCGATCAGCTCGCGCAGCCGCGCCTCGATGTTCATGTGGATGTCTTCGTACTCGTCGCGGAACGGGAAGGTCCCGGTGGCCAGCTCGTCCTCGATCTTGGCCAGGCCCTCGAGGATTTCCTCGCCGTCGCTGCTTGCAATGACGCCCTGGCTGATCAACATCCGCGCGTGGGCGCGGCTGCCCGCCAGGTCCTGCGCCCACAGGCGCTTGTCGAAGCCGATGGAGACGTTGATCGCCTGCATCAGTTCCGCCGGCTTGGCCGAGAACCGTCCGCCCCACATGGCTTGGCCCTGGCCGTTGGCGGCGGGCGTTTTGGAGGCGGTGTCGGTCATATGAGCGAAGTCCAGTCGAACGGTGCGGCGACCGAGCCTAAGCCCGGCCCCCTGAAATGGGCCATCGGCGCCGTCATGCTCGTCGGCGTCGTCGGCGTCCTATACGTCATCGCCCAGGCTTCGTTCAAACCCGCAGAAGCCGCCGACCTCACGGAATTCAAGAAGGCGTCCCTAGCAAAGCTGGACGTGCCCAAGTCGCCGCGTCCCGCGCCGGCCACCGTCTTCACCGACATGGCCGGAAAACCGCACACCCTGGCCGACTTCAAGGGCAAGGTCGTGGTCATGAACCTGTGGGCCACCTGGTGCGGACCCTGCAAGAAGGAGATGCCCACCCTGGCCAAGCTGGCGGGCGCCTACGCGACCCAGCCAGTCTTGGTGCTGCCGGTCAGCATGGATCGCGACAAGGACCTCAACCTGATCCAGGCCGAGATGGCCAGGAACCCGCCGCTCGTCAGCTATCGCGACAAGTCCTACAAGATCTCGTTCGACCTTCAGCCCCGCGCGATCGGCTACCCGACCACGGTGATCTACGACAAGAAGGGGCGGGAGCGGGCCCGCATCGCCGGCGAGGCCGACTGGTCCAGCCCCGAGGCCCGCGGCCTGGTCGAGGCGCTGCTGAAAGAGAAATGAGCCCCGATCTTCTCGAACCCGTCGCCGACGCCGCCTGGCCGGCCCGCGAGCGCGAGCGCCTTGGCGGCTGGCGGCTGAACGCGACCGACGGCTTCTCGCTGCGCATCAACGCCTGCTGGCCGCTGGGCGAGCCGGACCGCGATCCCGAATCCGCTATCGACGCGGTCGAGGCCTTCTACGCCGCGCGCGGCCTGCCGGCGCGGTTCAAGCTGACCGAAGGCGCGAGCGCGCCGTCCGACCTGGCCGACCGCCTGGCCGGCCGGGGCTATGCGATCCACGGAGAAACCCTGGTCATGACCGGGCCCGTCGTCGGCCTCGCCGATCCCGACGTCGTCCTGTCGGCCGCCCCCGACCCGGCCTTCGAGGCGGTGCTGGTCGCCTCGGCCAAGGGAAACCTGGCCGACGCCCGCGAGCGGCTGGAGGCCCTGGCCCGCATTCCGGCGCCGGCGCGGTTCGCGCGCCTGGCCGTGGACGGGCGCACGGCCGCCCTGGGCGCCTGCGCGATCGATGGTGGGGCCGTGGGAATCTTCGGCATGCGCACCGACCCCGACTTCCGCCGCCGGGGCCTGGCTCGCCGGGTGCTCGACGCCCTGCTGGCCGAGGCGGCGGGGCTGGGCGCGCGCACCGCCTATCTGCAGGTCGAGGCCGCCAACGCCCCGGCCATCGCCCTCTACGCCGCGCGCGGTTTTTCGGCGGCCTACCGCTATCGTTATTGGAGCAGGCCTTCGGGCGATTGACGGATAGCGCGTTTCGGTCGCTGATCGCGCCCGGGGAGCGCGGCCAGAGTGCGGCCGCGCGTTTTCGGGGGATGCGTCTTGGACCATCAGAAGCAGCAGCTGATCAGCTACGGGATCACGGCGGCCGTCGTCGCGGTCGTCTTCGCCCTGCGTTTCCGCGCCATGAACAAGGAGCGGCGGCTGAAGCTGGAGTTCATGTGGATCCTGCCGGCGATCATGGTCGCCGTCACGGCGTTCCTCTTCATGCAGTTCACGCCGCACGGGACCGACTGGCTGTGGCTGGCGGCGATCTTCGCGGTGGGCGCGACGATCGGCTGGTGGCGCGGCCGCCTGATCCCGATCGCCATCGACCCCGAGACCCACGAGCTCAACACCAAGCCCTCGCCGGCGGCGATCCTGTTCCTGCTGGGGCTGTTCGTCGCGCGCTTCGCCCTGAAGGCCTTCCTCGAATCCGAAGCCCAGGCCTGGCACATCAACGCCGTTCTGCTGACCGACGGCTTCGTGGTGTTGGGCGTGGGCCTGTTCGCCGTCTCGCTCCTGGAGATGGCGCTGCGGGCCATCGGCCTGCTGCGCAGGGCCCGCGCCGCCGCTCCGGCCGCCTGAAGCCGTCCGTTCAGTCCCCCTCGCGCTCCACGCGCAGGGGGGCGGCGATGTAGACGGTGGCCATGGCGATGGCGGCCCACAGGTTGAACACCTTGAAGCTGCCCGACGACCATCCCACCAGCACGACGCCGAACAGGCTGGTGATCACGGCCACGCCGTAGCGCGGGATCACGCCCGCGGCCTTGACCTTCTGCCAGGTCATCGCCGCCCCGCTGGTCAGACTGGCCACGAACAGCGTCCAGATGCCGAAGCCGATGGCGCCCCATTCGCCGGCGAAGCGCGCATAGACGGAGAACGACGGGAAGAACGACGCGGACGGGTTCCCCAGCCAGCGCTCGAATTCCCAGTTGTAGGCCCAGCTCTCGATCATGTCGCGGGCGTAGAAGCCATATTGGCCGGGGCCGACGCCGAGCAGCGGGTGGGCCTGGAACAGGCGGATCATGATGCTGACCGTGCCGAAGCGCGAGGCGTTCGACGGCGAGTGCGAGGCCTGAATGAACTGCACGATCTGGTCGGTGAAGACGATGATGCCCGCCACCGGCAGGATGCCGGCCAGGAACATCGCGGTCGAAAGCATCGGCGCGGCGCCGGTTCCGCGCTGCAGGCGGCTCATCGCCGTCACGACGGCGTAGACCAGCGTGACGCCGGCGACGCCGGCGATCGAAGTCCGTCCCGAGCAGGCCGACAGGAAGACAATGCCCGCCGTGGCCAGCGCGATGGGCCACGCCCGCCGAAGACCCTTTTCGAGGACGTAGGAATAGCACCAGGGCAGGACGAAGATAACCAGCGCGCCGAAGGCCGAGGCCTCGAAGCTGACGCTCTGGATCCGTCCCAGCACGAACTGGCCCCGGCCCGTGCTCGCGTGCAGCACGGTGGACGAGACGGCGCGATAGACGTTGTAGATCGGTGAGGCGTACCACGAGGCCAGTTCCACGAAGCCGACCGCGCAGGCGATCACGGTCGTGGCCAGCAGGGGCTTGAGGAAGTAGCGACGGAAATCCACCGACGCCGCCGCGTGAATCAACACCGAGCAGTAGAACCCGAACATCAGCACCGAGACCGAGGTGAACAGGCGGACGAGGCCCCATTCGCCCTTCTGCCGGGCGCTCAGCACGGCGCCGAAGTTGAGGAGCAGCGAGCTCATCGCGACCAGGAACAGAACCACGGCCGCGACGATGATCCGCCGCTCCAGGGCCACCGCCCGTCCCTTGGCCAGGTCCATGAGCAGGATCGGCAGCGCCGCCAGGGCCACCAGGGCGTAGGCCTCGTGGCCCAGTTCGCCCAGCGGTCCGAACGACACCGCGCCGTTGAAGGGCGAGACGAAGACCATCACGCCCGCCAGCCACAGCAGCAGCGGCGAAGCGGTCGACCGGCTCACGGCGCTCGCCGCGCGTTTCGCGACCTGGGCGTAGCGGGTGTGACGGGCGTCGACATGGATCATGGTTCACTCATCCCGCAATGGATCGGCGCGGCGTCGCACTTACGCCCGCGATCGCCGTTCCCTATAACGCAGGGCCGGCGGCGACCACCCCCGTTCCCGCCCAAAGGGCGCTCACGGCGCAAGGATTCGGATGAAATTTGTGCAACTTCCAGCCCCGCTTGTCCGGATCTGAAATTCCCTTGCCCGTAATACATAAATCTTCCACAGATTGAATCTATGCACGCGTACCGTTGCCTCTTCTCGAAATATGTTTGTAGGCGTCTGGCATGAAGAAATCTCATTACGCCGGCCTCGATAACCTCAGGGGCATAGCCGCTATTTGTGTTCTCCTGTTTCACCGTCGTGAATGGTTCGGCGGCGAAAACTTCATGGCGCATGCCTATCTCGGGGTGGATTTCTTCTTCTTGCTGAGCGGTTTCGTGGTCTCGCACGCCTATCGCGAGCGTCTGGCCGCGGGCATGCGCTTCGGCGACTTCCTGCTGCGGCGGGTGATCCGCCTCTATCCGCTGATCGTCGTCGGCTCGCTGCTGGGCGCGGCGGCCCTCCTGATGCGGACGCTGACGCGCGGCAATCCGCTGCCCGAGTTCTTCCCGCTGACGGTGGTGATGTCGATGCTGACGCTGCCCGCCGCCTGGGACCCGAAGCTCTGGCCGATCGACCCGCCGATCTGGTCGCTGTTCTTCGAGATGGGGGTCAGCATCGTGTTCGGCCTGGGCGCCTTCGCGCTGGGCAAGCGCGCGCTGGGCGGGGTCGTGGCCGTCAGCCTGGCGATCCTGGTCTTCTGCTGCCTGGCCTTCGGCAGCCTTTCGATGGGCAACGAGGGCGGGAACTTCTGGGCCGGTTTCCCGCGGGTGGCCTTCCCGTTCTTCCTCGGAGTGGCCTTGCAGCGCCTGCACGAGGAGGGCTTCGGTCGCGGCTTCCGCATCGCCGCCCCGCTGGCCGGGGTCGCCCTGGTGGCCAGCTTCACCCTGCTTCCGCAGGGTAGCGCGCTGGCGCCGTACTACGACCTGCTGTGCGCCGTCGTGCTGTTCCCGGTCCTGGTGTTCGGCGTCGCCAACGTCGCGACCGGCCCGCTGGAGACCCGGATCAGCAAGATCAGCGGCGACCTGTCCTATCCGCTCTACATCCTGCACTTCCCGCTGCTGTGGATCTTCTCGGCGATCGGCAAGGTGCTGCTGGCGCGCGACAATGTCGGCCCGATCTACGGCGCGGTCGCCTGCCTGCTGATTATCGCGATCTCCTGGGCCGCGCTGAAGCTCTACGACGAGCCGGTCCGCGCCTTTCTGACCGCGCGCCTGAGCCCGCGCCGTCCGCCGGCCGAGCCGACGCCGGTCGAGGCCGCCTTCGCGGCAACGCTTCCCGCGGCCATCCCCGACGGCGCGCCCCCAGCCTCGACCTGACCTCGATCCGACGCCGCCCTAGCGGGGCGGCGGGTCGTTCGCCACGGCCGCGGCGGCCACCGACCAGTCGCAGCCGGCGGCGACCTGCAGGGCGCCCTCCGAAAGCCTGGCCCTCAGCGCGGGGTCTTCGGCGATCCGCGCTAGGGCCCGCGACAGCGACGCCACGTCGCCGTCGTCGACCAGGATGGCGTTGACCTCATCGCGGGCGACTTCGGGAATGGCGTCGATCCGCGTCGCCACGGTCGGCAGGCCGCAGGCGGCCGCCTCGGCGATGACCAGGCCGAATCCCTCGGCCTTGCGGGGAACGGCGGTGGCCGCGTGCGCCAGGGCGTCGGCGCGATGGCACAGCGCGCGCAGCACGTCCCCGTCGAGCGAGCCGACCAGGCGCACGTCGG
>JASGDR010000252.1:0-14288 GCA_047607095.1 Caulobacter sp. | reverse complement strand
CTGATCGAGGCCGGCTGGCGGGTCGAGACGATCTGGGAATGGCAGTTGAAGGACGAGGCCGCGCTGACGGAGCGCCTTCGTTCAAACCTCTCCCATGGGGAGAGGGACGGGCCCCCGCCGCCCGGCGTGGGAGGGAGAGGGGGTACGCCGCTGGCGGTCCCGTCGCCCTAGTCCCCGCCCTGTCCGGAAAAGTCCCTAACCCCTCACCCTCCCATGCTGCGCATGGGCCCCTCCCTCTCCCTATGGGAGAGGGAAACTAAGCCGCCGCCGTCCGCGCGGACGCCGTCGCCAGCACCTCGACCAGGGCCGCGTGCAGCTGGGCCGGATCGATCGGCTTGGCGACGTGGGCGTTCATGCCCGCCGCCTGGCAGGCCTCCCAGTCCTTGGGGGTGGAGGAGGCGGTCACGGCGATCACCGGCGCGTCGCGGTTGGGACCGGGCTCGGCGCGCAGCTGGCGGGTGGTCTCGCGGCCGCCCAGGCCGGGCATGTAGACGTCCATCAGCACCGCGTCGAACACGGTGGAGGCCAGGATCTCCAGCGCCTGCTCGCCGGACTCGGCCAGCACGGGCGTGACCCCGAAGGTCTGCAGCACCAGTTCGATGGCCCGGCGGTTGACCACGTGGTCGTCGACCACCAGCACCCGGGCCCCGGCGATCGAGGCGACGTCCGAGGGGGCGGACGGAGCCCGCGCCTCGTCCAGCCGGACCGTCAGGCGCATGGCCGCCCCCAGGCCCAGCCCTTCGCTGGCGGGCGTCAGGTCGCCGCCCATCAGCCGGGCCAGCTCGCGGCTGATCACCAGGCCCAGGCCCGTGCCGCCGTGCCGCCGCATGACCTCGGCGTTCAGCTGATCGAACGGCGTGAACATGCGCGGCAGCAGTTCGGGCTCGATCCCGCGGCCGGTGTCGACGACCCGGACCTCCAGCGTCCAGCCCTCGCCCTGGCGATGGGCGGCCAGGGCCACCGTCACCCCGCCGCGGTCGGTGAACTTGATGGCGTTGGACAGCAGGTTGTTGAGCACCTGGCGCAGGCGCAGGCTGTCGCCCGACACCCAGCGCGGCAAGCCGGCCGCGCCGACCACCTTCAGCGTCAGCCCCTTCTTCTGCGCCTCGGGCCGCCACAGCCGCAGGGTGTCGGCCAGGGCCTGGCGCAGGTTGAACGGGGCCCGCTCGACGGCCATCCGGCCGGCTTCCAGCCGCGAGAAATCCAGCAGGTCGTTGAGCAGGGCGCGCATCATGCCGCCGGCGTCGGCGATCAGCTGGGCGTGGATCTTGGACGAGACTTCCGGAACCTCGCTGTGCAGCCGCGCTGCGCCGGCCAGGATGGCGCTGATCGGCGTGCGCAGCTCGTGGCTGATCATCGCCACGAAGGCGCTCTTGGCGGCCACGGCCTCCTCGGCCTCGTGGCGGCGGCGCTCGGCCTCGGCCTTGGCGGCCTCCTCGGCCGTGAGGGCGGTCTCCAAGGTGCGGGCGGCCACCGCGACCGAAAAGATCAGCAGCAGCACCCCGAACCACAGGGCGTTGGCCAGGGGCGCGCCCGGATTGGCCGCCCGGCCGATGAACGGCACGATCAGCAGATAGACGATGTGCGGGGCGGCCGCCGCCAGGACGGCGGACCTGCGGCTGACATTGACGACGATGACGTTGAGCAGGG
This sequence comes from Caulobacter sp., assembly GCA_047607095.1. GTDB lineage: Bacteria > Pseudomonadota > Alphaproteobacteria > Caulobacterales > Caulobacteraceae > Caulobacter. The sequence continues at coordinate 12,638 of JASGDR010000252.1, read as the reverse complement.
CGCCGGCCAGCAGCATGCCGCCGAGCGTGGGGGCGAAGCGCTGGTGCGAGGCGAACAGCGGCAGGGCCAGGGCCCCGAAGATCGTCGAGGTCACCGCCGGCATGATCGCCAGCGCCCAGCGCCGCCAGCCGGCCAGGAAGCGCTCCGGCGCGGCGAGCAGCTTCTGGAACAGCCACAGCTCGAACAGCTGGGCGACGATGTAGGCGGCCGCCCACAGCCACACCCAGCTCATGCCGATGAAGACGTGCAGGACGACGGCCATCGAGACGGTCGCGGTCAGGCGCAGATAGATGTTGCCCCGCCGCGCGGCGGCGGCGCGGACCATGACCGCCTGCCGATCCCTGACACCCCTGGCCTTGGCGCCCATGCGCGGCCCCCGCTGGCCCTGCCGATCGCTTCGATTTCGCCCGGACTATGGGCGAGCGGCTTCCGCAAGGGCGTGAAAGAACACAATTCCCTCAATGGCACAGGCTCGGGGGGCTTGCGAGAGCGCCGCGGGGCGGGCGGCCGATTTGTCGCACCCCGCCCGCGGCGGGGTCAGCCGGGGCGGCCCAGCAGGCGATCCAGCGCCGCCTGGTCCAGCCCCTCGATCTCGATGCGCTTGAGACGGGCGGTCGCGCCCGAGGCCACCCGCACGGCCGACCGCGGCACCGACAGGCGCTTGGCCAGCAGGGCCGTGAGGGCGGCGTTGGCCTCGCCCTCGACCGGCGGGGCCGAGACCCGCGCCTTCAGATAGGGGCGACCGTCGGCGTCGGCCGCCCAGCCGTCGACCGCGTCGCGCCCGCCGCGCGGCATCAGGCGCACGGCCAGCAGGGCGGTCGGACCCCGGCTCAGCCGAAGATCCGCAGCAGGGCGCCTTGCAGCGGATAGAGCAGGAACGACTGCACCCCGACGATGATCAGGAACAGGATGATCGGCGTGATGTCGACGCCGCCCAGCGGCGGGATCACCCGGCGCAGCGGCGCCAGCAGCGGCGTGGTCACCGCATCGAGGAAGCGGCTGATCGAATAGATCGCCCGGTTGCGCAGGTTGATGACGTCGAAAGCCACCAGCCAGCTGATGATCGCGCTGATCACCACCGCCCACTTGAGCAGGTTCAGCAGCGCGCCGAGAATGTAGAAGACGAAGTAGATCAGCGGGGCCATGTGCGTTCCATGCGAAGTCGCAAGCTTCTTGCCGCGCCCCGTCCCCGCTGGCAAGGCCAAGCCGCCCCCACCTTCTGCCCGCCCCCGCGCAACTGCCGCTTGACGGACGCCCCGGGCCACCGTATCTCCGCGCTTCCTTGGGGCCGTAGCTCAGATGGTAGAGCGCCTCGTTCGCAATGAGGAGGTCAGGGGTTCGATTCCCCTCGGCTCCACCAATCCCTCGGCGGATTGGATTGCTCCAAGAAAATCAAGCACTTATGCGGCCATCGAGATTTCGATGGGTGGCAGTTTTTCGTGCTCGGTGGGTGGCAGCTTTTGCGGCCGCGAAAAGCCGTGAGCCCAGCAGACCGAGCCCGCCAGCACGGTTGACCTTTCGACATTCGGGGAGACTATGCTTCTCGCCGTAAAATCCGGATCCGCCAGCCTTGGATTTTCAGCCCCACGATGCACGCGCCGTAGCCAACCTGTTGCTCGACAGGGCGGAGGAACATGGCGCGCCGATCAGCAACCTGGCGCTCCAAAAGCTCCTCTACTTCGCCCACGGCGTGTTCTTGGTAAGGCACAAGCAGCCGATGATCACCGGCCACTTCGTGGCCTGGCAGCATGGCCCAGTCCACCCCACGGTCTACGAGACATTCAAGAGCGCCGGCGCCAAGCCAATCACCTTTCGAGCGACGCGGCGTGACTACCGGATGCGAACCGAGTTCGCATTGCAGACGCCTGACGATCCGGAGGTCAATCAGGTCGTGGGCGACGTTGTTCGCAACTTGGCCAAGCTACCGGCGAGCAGGCTTGTGGACATGTCTCACGTTGAAGGCGGCCCCTGGCACGCCGTCGTGAACGAAATAAGAACCGGAGAGGGACTCGGGCTCCGCATCCGTGATAGTGTCGTGCTCGCCCGATTCCGTCGCCATTGGTTGGCGGTGAATTCGGAGGCAGATCCGGGAGGCCCGCTTGAAGACGCGCCGTTTGCCTGAGACTGACCACGCGAACGCTGCCGTGCTGGATCCAGACGCGCGGCGAGCGAAGCTGATGCGCCTTAAGGGAGGGCGGCCTCCCTTCACCTACGGCCCGACGCGCAAGCACACGTCATGTATCCTGAACGCCCAGCCGCCCTTGGTGGCCGTGGCCGACACGCCGTGGGGCCTTCTGGCCGGCGAGATCAAGCGCGACTGCAAGGGCAACCAAGAGGGTATCAAGGCCAACCTTGAGGCCGCGAAGCTCATGTATGACTTCGCCCGGGAGCACGGCTTCGAGGCCGAACAAGTCAACTTCGACGGCTTCCCGCTGAGCATCGGCGAGAAGCTGACCTACTGGTTCGATGCAGTGCTGATCAAGGACGGTCAACTCATCCTCGCCGGCACCGACTTCCGGCGCGCGAACGGCTACACACGGCTCGGACGGAAGTTCGCCTTCTCGGTGATGCACGAACAGATCCGCGCTCAGAACCCGACGGACTTCGGAAGCGCCAAGCTCGGCATGTTCCGCTTTCCGCAGGAGCCGAAGGAAGACCGCCGGATCCAGTTGGACATCTGGGGCGAAGGCGAACTGTTCTCGTATGACGAGATCATCAAGCGCTCACTCGACACCTACACCACCTGGGCCGAAGTGCTGGAGGAGCGCGCCGAGGAAGCCCGCAAGACCGGCACCGACGACGGGGGTTGGTGGAAGGGATAGTCGCGGCTAGCGGCAGGCAGCGCCCGCCGGCAGCTGCGGCGCGAAGCTTTGCTACGAGTAGTGATCGAAGCCGGGCTTCACAACGAGGCACGGCGTGGACAGCACGGCCAGATCCGTCGACCAGCCGGTGCGCAGCAGGCTTGCCCCCAGCAAACTGAAGACCTCAGGTTCGTCGATGGCCGAGCGGTAGGCGCGGTGGCCGCTCAGGAGCGCCTGGATCTCGCGGGCGGCGATGAAGGCGTCGTCGGCGTGGTCGTCGCCCTTGGCCGCAGCCGTGACGAAGGCCTCGAAGAAGAGCGTGTCGCCGGGACGCAACGGCAGCGCGCTGATGTCCGTCGAAGCTGCCGCTTGGCCGAGCCCTCGACGCAGACCCGCCAGGGTGTAGGTGACCACCGCCAGAGCGGCCGTGGTTACAGCGGCGCCGGCTCCCGCACTCCAGGGACGAGACCCCTCGCCTTTCCGGCCACCCAGGATCTTGAGCGCCTCGGCAGGTGTCGGGATGAACAAGGGGGCCTCGAAGCCGATGGCCAACGGCCAGTTCCCGCCCAGCGCCGTCATGGCGTCGACGAAGGCGTCCAGGTCCTTACCCAGCGCGGGGTCAGCGTTGGGGGCCAGGATCGCCCAGCCCAGCTTCCCGCCCTTAGGCGAGCCGACATCGATCACCCCGATGGCGATGTCGGCCCGGCCGTAGATCATGCGACCGCCTTGCGTCGCCCTCGGGTCGCCATGGGAGCGCTGGCGCGTTCGGCGCGGATGCGGTCGAGGAGGATGCTGGCGGGCTCGTCGGTGGGGTCTTGCGGAACCAGTTCACCCCGGAAGGCCTTAGCGAGCACCGCCTGGTCGAGACGGTTCAGCAGACGGCGGGCAGCAGCGGCTTCCGCCGCTAGGCGATCAATCTCAACCAAGGCTCGGTCGATCCTCTCGACCACAGCATCTTGAACGGCCAGTTCCGGGACAGGGAGGGTCAACGACCTAACATCTTCTAGATTGATGCCGGTCTGGGCCACGCCTTTAACGTGACGCTTGAGATAGGCCTGGGCCTCGGGGCTTCCGAGAAAGAACATGGCGAACCGCGGCCGGAGTCTTTTCCCTACGGGGATCAAAGCCACCTCGCGGCTGATGTTGCAGCCGGCGAACTCGGGCCCGACGACGGCCGAGTTTCCGACGGACCCTCTGATCGCCAGAAGCACTTCACCGCCCCTCAGTTGTGTCCGCGCGTAGGCGTCGGCAATGTCCTGGGCCACGATTTTGAGCCCCTCCTTCTCAACGGAGAACTGCCGCACATCACCGCATCGGACGGTCGGCACCCCAAACGGCACCGGCACGCCAGTTTGCACGATGCCGTAAGGTATGCCTCTCGCGGGATCGACAAGATCGATGAGCTTCTCCGGCTCGTAATCAAGCTCGCCAAAGACCTTCCCCAACACCGCCTGCTTGTAGCGGGCGGCGAGGGCGGGGATGCGGTCGAGGTCGATGCGGGCGCGGGCCGTGCAGGCGGTCAGGGCGTCCAGCTTCGCCACGATCCGCCGCTGTTCCTCTGTTGGGGCCACCGGCACAGCGACCTCTGCCATGCGTGCGCCGGAGACCTCTGGAAAAGTGGTTCCGCTGGCGAAGCTCGCAACATACTCGCGAGAAGATATGAGGTAGTGCCTCAGAAACTCGGGCACTATCCCATCCACCGGAACCACGCTCTTAAAGCCTTGGTTTGTCGAGATTTCGTTGGCGGCGACGACGCAGTATCCGATGGGCGCGCGAGAAGAAAAAAGGACCGTGCCAGCCGGCATCTTTGCCGCGCCGCAGGCCGCAAACCCTTTCGCTGTAAGATCTCGACGACCCCGCCCGATGTAGGTGCTTGCATAACCAGTCAGATCAGCCGGTGTGATCCACGGTATGCCGCCACCGTCACTGAAGTTGGTCATGTCACCAGCGGGAGGAGTCCCTCCCCCGACGATACGGCCGACATCCGGCAGAACAACCCAGCTCCAGTTTTCAGGCAGGTCCCAACGAGCCGTGCTCACGCCTCCACCTCCGCCGGAACGGCCTCCTCGCCGGCCAACTCGGCGTCTACCGCCTCAACTTCCGCCAGGGCCGCTCGTAGATGCCCCAGGATGGCCGCCGCGATGTCTTCGGGATCACTGAGGTCGTCCTCGGCGGCGTCGCTGTCGTCTCGCAGCCAGGCGATGTCGAGGTTGTCGTTGCGGGCGGCGATGTCGGCGCGGCTGAAGTGGCGGAAGCGCCCGTCGGGGCCTTCGTCCGTGCGGGGCGCGCCGCCGTTGGGGTCGTCGCCGTAGGCCGCCTCGAAGGCCGCGAAATCGTCCGGGCGCAGCGGCCGGGTCTTGCCGAAGGCTGGCATGTTGGCGCGCAGGTCGTAGACCCAGACGCCCTTGGTGTTGGCCCGGTCGGTCTTGCCGCGCGTCAGGAACAGGACGTTGGTCTTCACCCCCTGGGCGTAAAAGATGCCGGTGGGCAGGCGCAGGATGGTGTGCAGGTCGGCCAACTCCATCGCCCATTGGCGCAGGCGCTTGCCGGTGTTGTCCTCGAACAGCACGTTGTCGGGCAGCACCACCGCCGCCCGACCGCCGGGATTGAGGGCGCGGACGATGTGCTCGACGAAGGCCAGTTGCTTGTTGGAGGTCTCGGCCGTAACCGAGAAGTCGGCCCGGCTGGGTCGGCCGCCGCCCTTCTTGGTTCCGAACGGCGGGTTGGTGAGGATCAGGTCAGCCTTGCCCAGGGCTTCGCCGTCGGGGGTCAGGCTGTCGCCCAGGGTGATGGGCCCTTCAACGCCGTGCAGCATCAGGTTCATCAGGGCCAGACGATGGGTGTCGGGCACCAGTTCGATGCCCGTGAAGGCGCTGTTCCGCTGGAAGAAGGCCTGGGCCGACGTCAGGGTGTAGAGGTCGTCGGTGTGGTCCTTGATGTAGCGGTCGGCGGCCGCCAGGAAGCCGGCGGTGCCGGCGGCCGGGTCCTGGATCACCTCGCCGGCCTTCGGCTTCATCAGGCGCACGATGCAGTCGATCAGCGGCCGGGGCGTGAAGTATTGACCCGCGCCGGACTTCTTCTCGGCCGCGTTCTTCTCCAGCAGCCCCTCATAGAGCTCGCCCAGGCCCTCCTCGCGCGCCGAGAACCAGTCCAGGGCGTCGATGGCAGTGGTCAGGGTCTTGAGGTTGGCCGGCTTGCGCAGCTTGGTCTGGGCGTCGGTGAAGATCGACTGCACGACGGGGTCGCCAGCCTTGCCGAGGTCCAGCAGGGCGCGCTTGTAGTTGTCGAGCTGGTCGACGCCCTCGCGGCCGGCGATGTCGCTCCAGCGGTAGCCGGTCAGGATGCGATCCTCGCGGCCGGTCTCCTCCATCATCTTCAGGAACAGCAGGAAGGTCAGCTCGGTGACGTATTCCTGGTAGCTGACGCCGTCGTCGCGCAGGACATGGCAGAGGTTCCAGAGGCGGGAGACGATCTCGGACGTGCGAACTTGCTGGTTGGTCACTGCTTGGGCGTCACTTCAAGATAAGAGAACGGCTTCCGCCGTATGCGAGACGTCGGCACAGGCCCCTCTCGCAGCGGGTCGTAAACCAAGCCGCCGTTGGCGTCAGGCATAAACACCACCCAATGCCAGTTGGCTTCACCTTCGCGGTCCAGGTTTCTACCGCAGGCAACGATGGCCGGCGTTTCGATGCGGCTCCAGACGGCAACTCGCTTCGCTCGGCCCGAGGCCCTAACCTTCAAGGCTTTCAAGCCCCGCTTGAGGTCCGGCCACCAGGTGTGCAGGGAGCGGGTTTGCGAAGCCTCGAAAAGCACTTCAATGGCCGCGCTCTCTGTCGTGTTCGCCACCATCGCGAGGCAGGCGGGTCCACAACCACTCGATCTGTTGGTTTGGCGGACGTGTCTTAGCTCGCCGTTCGCCACAGCGCCTCACTCAGGTCCGACAGGACCGACTCCAAATTGCCGTCGAAGCGCCGGTTGATCACCCGGAAGCCGCCGTCGGCCTTGAAGGGTTCGTCATCCAGCGCCTCGCGGTCGACGACGATGCCCTTCTGCAGCTGCTCGCCGATGCGGTGAAGCCACCGCTTCTGCACGTCGGTCCAGGTCCCGTTACGGATCACGCTGTCGACGGCGGCTCTCACCCGGTCGGCATAGGGGATCAGCGGGTCGCCGAGGGCCGCCTGGCGGACGTAGCCGATGATCGAGGCGGCGATGTCCTCGTTCTTGGCGTCGGACCACGCGCGGCGGATGCTGGCGTCGGTGAAACCCTGGGCGTCGAGCTGGAGCCGCAGCTCGCGCAGCTGGGCGCGGGTCAGGTCGCGTGGACGCTGCACCACCGTCGCCAGGGCCGCGATCTTGTTGACGTTCTCCTTCACGAAGGTCGCGAAGGCGTCGAGGTAGTCCTCCGGCCGCTGGCCCTCGCCGTAGCCTCGGCTGACGTCGACGACGCGGTCCTCGTGGGTGGAGATCGGCACCAGGATCGGCACGCCGCCGGCCGTTTCCCAGTCTAGCGCGGGGCCAAGCCCCGGCCGCCCTCTCGCCCAGGCCGCCAGTTCATCCGGCGAACCGGCCCGAAAGCGCAGCAAGGTCTCCTCGGGGGCCTCGCCGGCCGCCAGCTCGGCCTTGGCCCTGGCCTCGGCGGACAGGCTTTTCAGCTTGCGTGACAGGCGCACGATGATCTGGTCGCGCAGGTCGGCGCGGTGGCGCGCGTCCTCGACCGCCGCCAGTTCCTCCAGCAGCTGCGTCAGGGTCAGCCTGGGATCAGCGGCGACCGGCCGCATCTCCGTCAGCTCCTGCAAGCGGCTGTAGAGGTCGACGGCGTCGAAGATCCTGAAGGTCTCCTTGTGGATCTCAGGACACAGCCGCGTCGCCCGGCCCAGCATTTGCTCATAGAGGATGCGGCTGTTCACCCGGCGCAGGAACACCAGGTTGGTGATCTTGGGCACGTCGACGCCGGTCGTCAGCAGGTCCACCGTGACGGCGATCTTGGGGATGGCGTCGTTGCGATAGGACAGGATCAGCTTGCCGGCGTGGTCGACGCTGCCGGTGATCTTGCGGATCGCCGCGTCCTCGATCTCGCCCTGGGCCTCGCGGAAGGCCTCGCGCAGCGCCTTGACCACGATGTCGGCGTGCGCGTCCGACGCGGCGAAGACCAGGGTCTTGTCGGGCTCGGAAAGGTCGATGTGACGGGTGAGCTCGTCGGCGACCGCGCGGTTGAACGGCTCGGTTATGACCGTGCGGTTGAACTGCTCGACATCAAAATCGAGCGCATCGGGCAGTGTGAAGAGTTCGACTTCGCCCGTGGGAGCGTGGATGAAGGTCACCTCCTCCTCGGCCACGAAGTGGATGCCGTCCTCGGATAGGGCCGTCTTGATGCGGATCGGCGGCTCATGGTCGACCAAGTAGCCGTCGACCACTGCCTCCCGATACGAGTAGCGGAAAACCGGCTCGCCGAAGATCTGGACCGTGTGCAGGGCCGGCGTGGCCGTCAGGCCGATCTTGGTGGCGTCGAAGTAGTCAAGAACGCGCCTGTATTTGGAAACGTAGTCGTCCTGATCGCGGAAGCTGAGCTCTGCGTCGGACATCTCGCGGTCCAGCAGGTAGCCCCGGTGGCACTCGTCGATGACCATGAGGTCGTATTGGTCCACCGTCGGCGCGTCGGCCGGGTCGTCGGCGAACAGGGTGCGGCGCACCAGGCCCTGGATGGTGCAGATGTGGATGCGGGTCTCGGGATCGGGCGTCACGTCGCCCAGGCCCTTGAGCCCGAAGATCTCGGCGAAGGCCTTGCCGCCGACCACCTTGGTCGTGGTGAACTCGCGCTCGGTCTGCTCGCCCAGGGCGCTGCGGTCGACCACGAAACAGACGCTGCGGAAGCGCTTGGCGGCGATCAGCCGGTAGAGCATGGCGATGGCCAGCTTGGTCTTGCCGGTGCCCGTGGCCATGCCGACGAGCATGTGCGCTCGGTTCTCCGTCAGCCCCTTCTCGACCGCCTCGATGGCCTGGCGCTGGTAGGGCCGAAGCTCGAAGCCGAAGTTGAACCCTTGGGTATCTAGGGCCGCCTCGGCTGCGTCCTGGTCAGCCTCCAGGCGCTCCAGGAGGCCCGCAGGTGACGGCCAGGCCATCAAGGCTGACGCCGGGTTGGTAGGGCGGCGCAGGTCCCGCCGCCAGATGCCGGACACTGTCTCCAACTGCCGAAGATAGGGCCGGCCGTTGGTCGAGAATGCGAAAGGGGCCTTGAACTCACCCCAAGGGGCTCGGCCATGCAGATGGGCGGCGCCTGGGTCGATGCCGGCGGCGTAGCGCTCAGCCTGCGGCAGGACGCTCATGACGTTGCGGGCCTGGCGCTTGGCCTCCACGACGCCGACCAGGGTCAGCCCCGCGAACAGGGCGTAGTCGGCTGGGCCGCTCGCCGTCGGCCACTCCGCAATGGCGAGGTTGCGGCCCTTGGTAGGGCGAGCGCCCTTCCCGTAGCGGAGCGCCTGGGTGTCGGCTTCCCAGCCTGCTGCCCGGAGCTGCTGGTCGATAATGGCGCGGGTAGCTGCCTCGTCGAGATTGATGGCGCTGTCGGCCGCCTCCGCCGCCTTCTCGAACTTAGCGAGTTCGGCGGGCGCAGCCTTTTCGGCCTGCTTCTGGGTGGCCTCCAGGGCGGCCCTGACCTGTTCGGCGGCAGCCTCGACTTCCTCGGCTTGCTTCTGCCAGGCCTGACGCTCCTCGGCCCCCAGACGTAGGCGTTCGGTGGTTTCCAGGTTCTCCTGAGCCAGCGCTTCGGCCCGCGCCTGAGCGACCTCGGCCGCGCTCTTGTGACCCTCAGCTTCGGCCCTCAGACGATCCAACTCGGCACGCAGGCTGACCGTGGGATCGGCCGGAGGCGGCGGCGGCACGAACGGCCCCAGGATGAGCTTTGGCTCGCCGCCATAAGCGCGCACGAACCACGCCCCGAGCTCGCGAGCGACCTTCAGCCCTCCGAGCGCGGTAGCGAAGTCGTCTTGGCCTTCATGGACAGCGCGGTTGCCGAATTTGCGCAGGTAGTGGAACAGGTCCAGCGCCTGGCGAGAGGCGTAGCCGGCTCGGCCCAGCACCCCGAGGATGTCGGAGAAGGGCTCGTCGGGCGACTTCAGCGAGCCCGTCCGCGCCGCCACCTCCTTGGCCAGCAACTCGGCGAACTGGCGCAGCTTGATCAGCGTCGTGTTCGGATCGGTGCGGAAGTAGCGTTCCGCCTGGGCGGCCAACCGAACCAGCTGCGGCCCTTGCTTGCGCAGGAACTCGAAGTTGGCTGTCGTCGGCTGCATCAGATCCCCATTTTCGCCCGGCCGCAGTTGAGCCGAAAGGGTCTAGCGGCGCAACCCGCTGTTGAGCTTGCATCGTCAGCGAGAGGAGGACGCCGCGCCACCTCCGCCCCTGAAAAAAGCAGGGCAGGCCGAGCATGAATGCGCCAACACGGCATCGACCTTACGGCGCTTAGTTATGGCCTCAAGGTCCCCCGCAGGTGTCCCAACGCCAGGTGCTGCTGCTCTCCCGACGACGTAGACCTCATCAGCCAGAACCCACCCGACAGATGGGAGGAGGCGGATGGCCGGTTCGATCCTGGTAGGCAGCAGCCATCGCCGTCCGCAGCAAGCCCTCATTGCCGGCGGTGACGATGAGGCTGTCATGGATCGGGAGAGCGACGACCCCGGCCCTGGTGGTCTTGGCCAACACCTCGATCAGGATGTCGCTGTCTATGCGTTGCAGCCGCGCCGCCGCACCGGTGCCGAAGGCATCTGCGATGGGGCGGTTGATCTCGACGATGGCGGCGACCAAGGCTTGGAAATCGACCGTGCCCGCAAGCTGCGTCCTGTCCTCCACCGTCACCCGAAGCGTCCCCGGCTTGCCGTTCAGGAGCCGATTGAAGATCCGCTTCCCCACTTCACGGACCTCGGGACCGATGAACTGCGGTGGGAGATAAGGGTCGTGGTCTAGCGTCAAGCCGCGCTCGGCATAGAGCAGGCTCGGCTGCATCCGCGCGAAGTCGAGCTCCACCGTTAGCGCGCCATCAATGGTCAGATACCGACGCTCGGACTTCGGCACCGTATGCCACCAGCCGCCATAGAGGCGACCGCCGCTGCTCCAGTCCCCCTTGAAGCTCCGGTAGAGTGACACTCTCCCCGCGTCGCCCGCCGACATGCGCTCCATGACCTCGTCGGCACCTTGATCGTGGAGGCGAGCGAGGATCCGCGCCCAAGAGTCGCGTGGCAGCTCAAGGCGCGCGGCCTGGTTCATGCGGTTCACCGCGAGCAGCACCTGACGGCTAGCTCGAACGTCCTCCGGCTCGCCCCCAGCCCCCTGTCCAGGCTCTTTCAGGCGCACAAGGTCTTCGGTCTTGCGCCATCCGAGGCCGCTGGTCTGCTGCCAGACCGGAACGCACAAATCGACGCCTGCCTGCGCCACCTGCGTAAGCAACCGCTGTGTCGCACGTAGACGTGTCCGACGCGCATGCACCGGCCAATCGTGGCCGCCGATCTTCTCGCGCTTCTGGTAGCCCTTCTGACCCTCCGCCAGCCCCTGAGACAGCAGGTGATCGCGCACATCTTCGACCGCTCCGAGCGGCATGTCCGTGCCAGCGTATGTTTTCCGGTCAAAAGACACGGCGACGAACGCCTCGGCCGACACGGTGTTACGGCGCGCGGCAATCAGGTTGGCCAGGATGGCGCTGAGGGCCACCCGCAGGCGCTCAAGATCGACGGCCTTACGTTGCCGGGTTCGGGGCGGCTCCAGCGTCAGCAAGTCCGCGAGAACCCTATCCAGCAGTGCGAGCCCCGGCTCACCAGCCAGGCACCGGCGGGCGATGAAGGGGACCGAGGTATCGAGTTCGTCGCGGGTGAATTGGCCACCGAAAGCGTTACTGTCAGTCACGAGGCGAGCCGTCTCCTGCGCGAGATGGTGTTGATGGCAGGACGTTCCACCGTCGGGCCGGCGACGGAGATGAGATCGATCAGCCGGTCGAGCTTGGCGCTGATGTCGTGGAGCGCTTCGAGGACGTCCTGGGTGGACGAGGCGTGGGTGTCGGGTGTCATGATCCAGCTTGGAAAGCGACCGGCTGGTTCCGGTCCATAGTAGGGGCGACACCCCTCCCGGAACTCACTCGCCGTAGTTCGGCGGCGGCGTGTAGGCCTTTGGCTTGCTCGCCACCCAGGCGTCAAGATCATCGACGTAGTAGCAGGTTCGGCTGATGCGCTGATGGTGGAGCGGCCCTGTGCCCCGCTGCCGGCGGCGCTCCAAGGCCCGCTTGGTAATCCCGAGGATCTCGGCGGCCTGGGACTCGAAGACCCAATCGCGGGTATCGACCGGCTTCCTTGGCCCCATCGGTAGCGGATCGAACTCCACATCGCCCAACGCCAGCGCGTAGCCGATCCGGTCGTGCTCATCCTTGTTACGCAACGCTTACCCCGACTCTCACAAGGCCCTGGAGGGCCTGAAGCACTTCGCCGCTGCCACACGACCGCCCGACTCTTTCCAGCCCTTCTAGGCCCGCAGGAGAGTCGTCGCTGAGGCTTCATCTGCGATCAACCTGTAAGCCGAAGCCCGGCTTATGCCGAGGCGCTTGGCGATCTCGTCAGGCCGAACGCCTTCCGCCGCCAGAGCCCGCGCCTCGGCCTCTTTGGCCCGCGCGGTGGGCTTCCGGCCCCGATACTTCCCCTCGGCCTTGGCCTTGGCGATCCCCTCCCGCTGCCGCTCCAGCATGATGGCGCGCTCGAACTGGGCGATGGCCCCCACCATGGTTAGCAGCAGTTCGCCGGTCGCTGTCGAGGTGTCGATGGCAAGATCGAGGATACGCAGCGCCGCTCCCTTAGCCTTCAAGCG
>JASGDR010000251.1:0-5250 GCA_047607095.1 Caulobacter sp. | reverse complement strand
GGCGCGGCGGCGCTGCTGGTCCCGGTGGGCGGCCTGCTGGCGCGGCTGACGGCGGCGCCGATCGGGGTGCTGGTTCGGCGGCTGGACTACGCTGCGGGGGCGGGCTTTTCGGGGAGCGCGCCGGAGAAGGCGCTGGCCGGGCGGCTGAAGGCGCGCCGGGTCGCTCTCTGATCCTTCCTCCGCAAGGGGAGAAGGGGCGTTGCCGTGGCCCCTCGACCCGCGTTATCGAGAACCCATGTCGCTCGCCCACGCCTCCGCCGCCGCATCCGTGAAGGGCGTCGGCTGGCTGCGCCGGCGGATCCGGTCGAGCGAGCTGTGGCTGATCGCCGTGGCCACCCTGATCGGGGTGGCCGCCGGGACCTTCGCGGTCGTGCAGGCCCAGGTGGCGCACGGCCTGCAGATGCTGCTGTTCCAGATCGACATCAACGAGCGCCTCAGCGCCCAGACGCGGGTCGCGCCCTGGCGGCTGCTGGCCATTCCGATCGGCGGGCTGCTGCTGGGCGCGGCCGGCTGGGCCTGGGCCAAGTATCGTCCGCGTCCGGCCGTCGACCCGGTCGAGGCCAACGCCCTGCACGGCGGGCGGCTGTCGATGAAGGACAGCGCGTTCATCTGCGGCCAGACCATGCTGTCGAACGGGGTGGGGGCTTCGGTCGGTCTCGAGGCGGCCTACGCCCAGGCCGGGGCGGCGGCGGCCTCGTTCGCCGGCCAGAGGCTGAACCTGCGCCGGGCCGATATGCGCACCTTGGTGGGCGCCGGGGCGGGCGCGGCGATCGCCGCCGCCTTCGGCGCGCCCCTGACGGGCGCGTTCTACGCCTTCGAGATAGTCATCGGGGCCTACACCGTCGCCAACCTGGCCCCGGTGGCCGCCGCGGCCCTGGCCGCCGTGCTGGTGGCCGGCAAGATGGGCGCGATCCCCTATCTGCTGAAGACCGACACCCAGGCCGTGCAGTCGTGGACCGACTATGGCCTCTACGCCCTGGTCGGCCTGGCCTGCGCGGTGCTGGGCATCGCCTTGATGCGGCTGGTGGCCAACGCCGAGCGGCTGGTGACCCGCTCGCCGATCCCGCGCTGGCTGCGGCCGGCGATCGGCGGCGTCGGCCTGGCGGCGCTGGCCCTGGTGACGCCCCAGACCCTGTCGGCCGGGCACGGCGCGCTGCACCTGAACCTGACCGCCGAGCTTCCCCTGAAGCTTCTGCTGATGCTGGTGGCGATGAAGGCCCTGGCCTCGGTGATCTCGCTGAGCTTCGGCTTCCGGGGCGGCCTGTTCTTCGCCTCGCTGTTCCTGGGAGCGCTGATCGGCCAGGTGTTCTCGGCGCTCTCGCTGCTGATCCCCTGGGCGCCGAGCCTGGACCCGACGGTCGCGGCCCTGGTCGGGATGGCGGCCCTGGGCGTGGCCGTGGTCGGCGGACCCTTCACCATGTCGTTCCTGGTGCTGGAGGCGACCGGCGACTTCACGGTGGCCGCCGCGGCCCTGGTGGCCTCGATGATCGCCAGCGCCATGGTGCGCGAGACCTTCGGCTATTCGTTCTCGACCTGGCGGCTGCACCTGCGCGGCGAGACCATCCGCAGCGCCCACGACGTCTCGTGGATGCGGCCGCTGAGCGCGGGGCGGATGATGCGCAAGGACGTCCAGACCGTTCCGGCCTCGACCACCCTGGCCGAGTTTCGCCGCCGTTTCCCGCTGGGCTCGACCAAGCGGGTGATCATGGTCGACGAGGCGGGGCTCTATGCGGGGCTGATCCCGACCGCCAAGGCCTATGCCGACGGCGGCGACGGCGAACAGCCCGTGGCGGGCCTAGCCGTCAACGCCGACGCGGTGCTGAAGCCCGACCAGACGATCAAGGACGTGATGCGCGCCTTCGACCACGGCGAAACCGACGAACTGGCCGTGATCGACGACAAGAAGAACGTGCTGGGGGTGCTGTCGGAAGCCTACGCCACGCGGCGCTACGCCGAGGAGCTCGAGAAGGCCCGCCGGGAGCTGACGGGCGAGGCGGGGTGAAGCATTAGGAACCTCCCCCGCGGGGGAGGCGGTCGAAGACCGGCGGGGGGAAGTTTTCAGCTTCCGCTGCGGCGGCAGGCTCCGCAATTACGCCCCCCACCGATCGCTTCGCGATCACCTCCCCCACAGGGGGAGGTTCCTCGGCAAGCTACATATCCAGGCGGAAGTCGATCACCCGCTGGCCGCTGGCCACGGCGTCGAGCGTCTTGGTCTCCGCGCCCAGCAGGCGGCGGTAGGTCCAGTACGAGGCCATGACCTTTTCGACGTAGTTGCGGGTTTCCTGGGCCGGCAGGCTTTCGATCAGCAGCAGGCTGTCGCAGTCCTGGCCCAGCTGCTGCTGCACCTTCAGCAGGGTGCCCGGCCCGCCGTTGTAGGCGGCGACGGCGCGCAGGATGTCGGGGCTCTGCAGGCCGCGGTCCATCAGCCAGGTGAAGTAGTCCTGGCCGACGCGCAGGTTGAAGGCCGGGTCGAACAGCGGGGTGTTGTCGGCCAGCAGCTTGTCGTCGCCGGCGGCGCGGGCGGCGGCCACCGGCATCAGCTGCATCAGGCCCACGGCCCCGGCGCCGGAGACGGCCATCGGGTCGAAGCGGCTTTCCTGGCGCACCAGGGCGTAGACCAGGGCTTTGTTCAGCGTGAAGCCGCCCTTGGGCTCCAGCTCGGGCAGGGGATAGTCCTCGCCGCCGATCTTCTTGACCGGGCGGCCGGCGTTGAACGGCGCTCGGGCGTTCAGCGCCAGGGTGAGGGCGCTCCAGTCGGCGCGGGCCTTGTCGTCGGCGGCCAGGGACAGGCCCGCCCGCAGCTCGGCGCCGGCCTCGTTCCAGCGGCCCAGCTGGGCCAGGGAGGCGGCGCGGCGGGCGCGCAGGTCGGAGGCCAGCAGCTTGGCGAGCGAGGCCGGATCGGGGCCGGTGTAGGAAACGCGCGTGATCAGGGCCGCGATCGGATCGTCAGGGTCGTTGGCGACGGCGAGGCCGGCCATGGACAGCTGGCGCGCGGCGATCATGCCGTAGAAGGTCTGCGGCGCCTGGGCGGCCTGGTTCAGCAGGTCGCGGACGGCGGTCCTGTCGCCGGCCATGCCGGCCGAGCGGGCGGCCCAGAAGGCGCCGGCGGCGCGCAGCCAGTCATCCTGGCCCTCGTCGCGGGCCACCTGCTCGAAATAGCCGCGGGCGTCGGCGTAGGACTCCAGGCGGAACGAGGCCAGGCCGGCGATCCAGCGTTCGTTGGCGAGCTTGGCCAGCTTCAGCGCGGCCTTCACGTCGCCGGTGTAATAGGCCTCCCGGGCGGCGCGGCCCTTGTCGGCGGGGCCGGCGGCGAGCTTGCCGCTCTGGGCCACGCCCACGAACAGTTCGGGCGCCTTGGGTTCGGGAACGCGGGCGGGCTTGCGCTTGAGCGCCAGGGCGTAGACCCGGTCGGCGCCGGCCTCGTCGCCATACAGCTTAAGCCAGCCGGTCAGGTCGTCGTAGCTGGCCGTATAGGCCGTCGGATGCATCAGCCGGGTGAGCGACAGCTTGCCGATCAGGCTGCGGTCGCGGGTGTTGGCGAAGGCGGCTTCGGCGGCGTCGAAATCGCCGCGATCGGCGGCCGAGAAGGCGGCCTGGTAGAAGCGCTGGTCGCTTTCCGACAGAGGTTCCAGCCCCGCGGCCCGCGCCGCGGGAGCGACGAGGTTCAGGCAAAGCGCGAGGGCCGAGACAACGGCCAGAGGGCGAGCGAAGAGCTGCAAATCGTATCCGCGCAAGGCCTCGAAGAAGGCGGCGCGCGTCCCCGTTCCGACTGGTCAGCGGCTTGTTTAATGGGGCCTTTCGGGGCGATCAAGCCTTTCGGCCAGCATCAGGAGGTCCTGCCAGGCCTTCTTCTTGGCCGCCGGCTGGCGCAGCAGGAACGCCGGATGCAAGCTGGGCAAGGCCGGAACCTCGATCGCGCCGTCCTCGGAGCGCCATTCGAACCAGCGGCCGCGAAGCGACAAAATGCCTTCCTCGCGACGGAGCATGCTCTTTGCGGAGGCGCCGCCGACCAGAAGAATAAGCTTGGGTTTGACCAGGGCGATCGCTCGCTCGACGAACGGGGCGCAGACCGCCTGCTCCTGCGGCGTGGGCGTGCGATTGCCCGGCGGCCGCCAGAAGACGGTGTTGGTGATGAAGGCGCGGTCCTGCAGGCCGGCGGCCTTGAGCATACGGTCCAGCAGCTGGCCGGCGCGGCCGACGAAGGGCTGGCCGCGGGCGTCTTCCTCGGCCCCGGGGCCTTCGCCGATGACCATGACCGGCGCGTCGCCCGGGCCGCGCGAAAACACCGCCTGCCTGGCGCCTTGCGTCTTCAGCGGACAGCCGTCGAACGCGGCGATGGCGACGGCCAGGCTTTCGAGGTCGTTGCAGGCGGCGGCCAGCGCCTTGGCCTCGGCGGCGGCCGCGCCGATGTCGACGCCGCCGAAGGCGCCGGGACGGGGAGGGGGAGCGGCGACCGCCACAGGCTGAGGCTGGCTGCGGGCCCGCAGCAGGGCCGCGCCCTCGGCCAGGCGGTCGATCGGCTCGTCGGCGTAGCAGGCCTCGACGCCCGCATCGGCCCAGAAGGCCAGCAGGCTTTCGACGGCGCGCGGATCGACGGCGAGGCTCATGGAGTTTCTCTAGCGAGTCTAATGGGCTGCGTCACCGATATGTCCGCGCTGCGGTGCAACAAAAACTATCCGGTTTTCCTTGACCGCCGTGGCGTCACGTTCGGATAAAGTCCGACTCAAACAGGAAGAAGGCAGGCTCCGCAGCAGGGCCTGGGGCGGGAGAAGCCATGAGCGAAGTCCTCGAACGCGAGTCGATGGAGTACGACGTCGTCATCGTCGGGGGCGGTCCCGCGGGCCTGGCGTCGGCCATCCGTCTCAAGCAGATGGCCGAGAAGGCCGGAACCGAAATCGGCGTGGCCCTGGTCGAGAAGGGCTCGGAGGTCGGCGCGCACATCCTGTCGGGCGCGGTCATCGATCCCAAGGCGCTGAACGAACTGATCCCAGACTGGAAGGAAAAGGGCGCGCCGCTCGAGACCCCGGTCACCAAGGACAAGTTCCTGCTGCTCGGCCCGCAGGGCGAGCTCGGCCTGCCGATGTTCGCCATGCCGCCGTTCATGCACAACCACGGCTGCTACATCGCCTCGCTGGGCAACGTCACCCGCTGGCTGGCCGCCCAGGCCGAGGAGTTGGGCGTCGAGATCTATCCGGGCTTCGCCGCTTCCGACATGGTCTGGCGCGAGGACGGCTCGCTGAAGGGCGTGGT
>JASGDR010000250.1:0-3477 GCA_047607095.1 Caulobacter sp. | reverse complement strand
GCCAGGTTCACCACCGAGCCGATGCCGTACTTGCCGATGGTGAAGGCGAAGGCCCCGAAGGCGCCGATCGGAGCGGCCTTCATCAGGATGCCGACCAGGCGGAAGAAGGCGTGGGCGATCGACTCCAGCATGTCGACGACGGGCCGGCCCTTGTCGCCGACCAGCACCAGCGAAACGCCGAACAGGATCGAGAAGAACAGCACCTGCAGGATGTCGCCGTCGGCGAAGGCGCCGGTGACGGTGGCCGGGATGATGTTGCTGAGGAAGCCGACGATGGTCGTCTCGTGGGCCTTGGCGGCGTAGTCGGCGACCTTTTCGCTGTGCAGCGTGGAGGGGTCGATGTTCATGCCCGCGCCGGGATGGACGAGGTTGCCCACGACCATCCCCAGGATCAGGGCCAAGGTCGAGAAGGTCAGGAAGTAGACGAAGGCCTTGAGCACCACGCGGCCGAACTTGCCCAGGTCGCGCATGCCGGCGATGCCGGTGACGACGGTCAGGAAGATCACCGGGGCGATGACCATCTTCACCAGCTTGATGAAGGCGTCCCCCAGCGGCTTCAGGCTCTCGCCGAGGCCGGGCCAGAAGTGGCCGATCAGGGCCCCGGCGGCGATGGCCACCAGCACCTGGACGTAGAGATGCGTGTACCAGGGGCCGTGGCGCGGCGGCGCGGCGGCGGTCGTGGCTTGCGGGATCATCGGGCGGCTCCTGGCTCGTTTCCTCGCGCGCCCTCTGCGGTCGGGCGCTTGGCCAAAGAGTGGCGCAAGCCGAAGGCCGGGGGAGTCGGACGCCCGGAAAATTCCATAACCATATGAATAGATGCGGGAATGATGGATTTTACCCTCGCCACGCAGCAAGCGATCGTGTCATACTTCGCCCATCGAAATCCCAACTTGTGCGGAAAATGGCACAAACCGGACCGACCGAACCCGCACCGCTCGCCCCTTCGAGCCCCGTCGTCTCGCGCCGAGGCCTGGCCGCCTTCGCCCTGGTCGCGGCGCTGATCGGCGCCGTCCTGGCTTGGTCCGTGGGCGCCCTGGTCGAGGAGCGCGCGATGTCGACCCTGCGCGCCCGCGCCACGGCCTCGGCGGCGCTGCACGCGGCGGTGCTGCGCAGCGAACTCGACAAGCAGCGGGCCCTGCCGCTGGTCCTGGCCGACGACGCCGACCTGGAAGCCGCCCTGGCCGGCCGTTCGCCCGCCAGGCTGGAGGCGCTGTCGCGCAAGCTGGAGACGCTGGGCGCGCAGGCGCGGGCCGCGGCGGTCTATGTCATCGCCACCGACGGCGTCACCGCGGCGGCCAGCAACTGGCGGCTTCCCACCAGCTTCGTCGGCTCCGACTACGGTTTCCGGCCCTACTTCGCCGAAGCCCTGCGCAGCGGCTACGCCGAGCAGTTCGCCCTGGGCACGGTCAGTCGCAAGCCCGGCCTCTATCTGGCGCGCCGCGTCGACGGCCCTTCGGGACCGCTGGGCGTGGTGGTGGTCAAGCTGGAGTTCGACGGCGTGGAGGCGGCCTGGCGGGCCATCGGCGAACCAGCTTTCGTGGTCGACCGCCAGGGGCTGGTGCTGATCACCAGCCAGCCCGAATGGCGCTTCCTAGCCCGCACGCCGCTGCCGCAGGCGCAGCGCGACGCCCTGCGCGCCCAGGGGCAGTACGGCGGCGCCACCTTCGCCCCCCTCCCCTTGCGCTCCAAATCCGGCGGCGACGTCGCCCGGACCGACACGCCCCGCGCCGACCGGCAGATCGAGACGCGGCTGCCCGGCGTCGCGCCCGGCTGGACGCTTCACCTTCTGAGCACCGCCGTTCCCGCCGAGCAGGCGGCGGCCGCGGCGCGATGGATCACCGCCCTGGTCTGGGCGCTGCTGTGCGCGGCCATGCTGTGGCTCTGGGTGCGTCGGCGGCGTATCGCCCTGGCCGCCCTGCGCGACCGCGAGACGCGGCTGGAGCTGGAGCGGCGGGTCGAGGCCCGCACCCTGGAACTGACCCAGGCCAACCGCGCCCTCTCGCGCGAGGTCGACGAGCGCCAGCGGGCCGAAACCCGCCTGCGGTCGCTGCAGGCCGACCTGGTGCAGGCCAACAAGCTGGCCTCGCTGGGCCAGATCGCCGCCGGGGTGGCGCACGAGATCAACCAACCCGTGGCGGCGATCCGCGCCAACGCCGACAATGGCCTGCTGCTGATCGCGCGCGGCGCCGCCGACGCCGCCGGTGAAACCTTCTCGGCCATCGTCGCCATGACCGAGCGGATCGGCCGGATCACCGACGGGTTGCGCGCCTTTTCGCGCAAGGCCGACGGCCGGGTCGAGCCGACCCTGGTGTCCGAGGTGATCGACGGCTCGGTGCTGCTGACCGCCAGCCGCTCGCGACGGCAGGAGGCGCGCCTCGTCCGTCGGGGCGAAATCGCCGGGCTCCGCGTGCAGGGCGAACGGGTCCGGCTGGAACAGGTGCTGGTCAACCTGCTGCAGAACGCCTTCGAGGCGGTGGAGACGCGTTCCGGCGGCGTCGTGACCGTGACCGTCCGCGAGCAAGCCGAAACGGTCGACATCGCGGTGAGCGACAACGGACCGGGCCTGTCGCCGGACGTCGAGCGCGCCCTGTTCACCCCGTTCCTGACCACCAAGCCGCGCGGTCTGGGACTGGGCCTGGTGATCGCCCACGACATCGCCGCCGACTTCGAAGGCCGCCTGGCCGCGGTCTCGACGCCCGGTGAAGGCGCGACCTTCACCCTGACCCTGCGCAAGGCCGCGCCATGAGCTCTCCGACCGGCAGGATCCTGCTCGTGGACGACGACGAGGCGTTGCGGGTCGCGGTGGCTCAAGGCCTGGCGCTGCGCGGCTTCGACGTCGCGGCCTTCGACAACGCCCCCGCCGCCCTCAAGGCCGTGTCCCGCGACTTCGACGGCGTCATAGTCTCCGACGTCCGCATGCCCGGCATGGACGGCCTGGCCCTGTTCGAACGGGTGCAGGCGATCGACGCGGACATTCCGGTCCTGCTGATCACCGGCCACGGCGACGTGGCCATGGCCGTCGCCGCCCTGCAGGACGGCGTCTACGACTTCGTCTCCAAGCCCTTCCCGATGGAACGGCTGGCCGCCGCCCTGACGCGCGCCCTGGAGAAACGCGGTCTTGTTCTGGACAACCGCCGGCTGGAGGCGGCGGCTCAGGGCGCCGGCGGCTCGCCGCTGCTGGGCGACACCCCGGTCATGCAGCGGCTGCGCGCCACCATCGCGCAACTGGCCGAGGCCGAGGTCGACGTGCTGATCCAGGGCGAGACCGGGGTCGGCAAGGGCCTGGTCGCCCAGGCGCTGCATCGCGGCGGATCGCGCCGAAGCCGCCCCGTGGTGACGGTCAACTGCGCGGCCCTGCCCGAAGCGGTGTTCGAAACCGAACTCTTCGGCGCGG
The DNA here is from genome assembly GCA_047607095.1 of Caulobacter sp. Classification (GTDB taxonomy): domain Bacteria; phylum Pseudomonadota; class Alphaproteobacteria; order Caulobacterales; family Caulobacteraceae; genus Caulobacter. The sequence continues at coordinate 83 of JASGDR010000250.1, read as the reverse complement.
TCGGGGGCGCGGCGGGCCTGCGCCCGAGCACCGGCCGCATCGAACGCGCCGACCGCGGCGTGCTGTTCCTCGACGAGATCGAG
>JASGDR010000249.1:0-4850 GCA_047607095.1 Caulobacter sp. | reverse complement strand
TTTGCGACACCGGTCCTGAAAACGTCCGAATACGGATCAGGATGCGTCGGTCGGCGGATGGCGGTCGAGGATCTCAAGCACCTTTTCCTTGGGGCGAGCCAGCACCGCGCCCTTGGGCGTGACGACGATCGGACGCTCGACCAGGATCGGGTGCTCGACCATGGCGGCCAGGATCGCGTCGTCCGAAGCGCCGGGATCGGTGAGGCCCAGCTCCTCGGCCGGCGTGCCCTTGACGCGCAGCAGGCCGCGAGCGCCCAGGCCGGTGCGGGCGGCCAGATCCTTCAGCTGCTCCAGCGTCCAGCCGGCCTTCAGGTATTCGACGACGGTCGGCGCGTAGCCGGCGGCCTCGATGATCGCCAGCGTGTTGCGCGAGGTGCCGCACTTGGGATTGTGGAAGATGGTGATCGGGAAGTCGGTCATGCGGGGCCTCTCGGAGCTTTGACGAGGCTGATAGCAAGTCGGCGGTCCGGTCGCCACGGCATGTGCGACGCTTCAGGATAGTAGTTGCGATTCACTCTCAACAATGCGACAGGGACGCCCCGCCCGCAAAGGAGCGCCCCATGCGCGACGCCCGGGGTCTGGACGACCCGCCGCCCTCCCTCGACGAACTCCTCTCCGAGCCGATCGTCCGTCTGCTGATGCGCCGGGACGGGGTGGAGGAGGGCGAGGTCCGCAAGCTCATCGCCCGCGTCGCCCTCAACCGACGCCGCTAGAGCGCCCGCAGGATCAGGTTGGGCAGGATGCTGTTGTCCCACTCGGGCGCCTTGGGCGGGTTGTCGCCGACCCGCAGCACGATCAGGCGCTTGGACGGCACGATGTAGACCACCTGGTTCGAGTTTCCGCAGAAGAGATAGAGGTCATCGGCGAGATAGGGCTCGCCGTGCAGGATCTTGGGCCAGGGCAGGTCGGGCGCGGCCCAGCCGCGGCGCTCCAGATAGGGCGCGCCGATATAGACGCCCAGGCCGTAGTGCGGGTTCTGCTCGGTCGGGGTGCGCATTTCGCGCACATAGCCTTCGGGCAGCAGGCGCGTTCCGGCGTGGACGCCGTCGTCGAGCAGCAGGATCGCCAGGCGCAGCCAGCTTTCGGCCGGCAGCAGGATGCAGCAACCGGAGTGGGCCAGGCCGCCCGGACGATCGACCCAGATCTGGCCGCCGGGCGCGTCGATCGGCTTGAGAACTTCTTCGGAGATGAACTCGGCGTAGCGGCGGCCCGTGGCGCGCTCGATCACGAGGGCCACCAGTTCGGAGGTGGCGTTGGCGTAGTCGTAGCGGCTGCCCGGCGTATGGACGAGCGGATAGTCGTTGATCAGCACGTCGTCATGGCGCGGGTGCAGATAGGCGCGGTTCAGCACGTGGTCGGGATCGGTGCTGAAGCCCTGGGGCAAGAGGCCGGTGCGCATGTCCAGCGTGTGGCGCACCAGGATGTCGGCCTTGGGCGTGTCCTTCCACTCGGTGATGAAGTCGGCGACCGACTGGTCCAGCGATTTGATGACCCCCAGCGCCAGGGCGCGGCCGACGGCGACGGCGGTCAGCGGCTTGGCCAGCGACTTCGAAGCCAGCAGCGACGGACGGCTAGCGCCGGCGAAATAGGTCTCGCGCTCGAGCGCGCCGTCGCGCCAGACCATGAAGGCCTTGGCGTTGCTTTCCCGGGCATAGCCTTCGGCCGCGTCGAGCGCCGCGACGTCGATCGTGGCCGTCGCGGCGGCGGGAATCAGCGCGCGTCCGGACGCGCCCGGCACCGGCTCGAGGGTGTCGTAGGTCTCCTGCGGCGCATTGGCGGCCGCCTGAAAGCGCTGAAGATACAAGGACTCGTCGGCTGACGTTGCGGAAGTTTCGGCGGTCATCTCGGGCTCCGACGTTTTGCGAGCCTGACCCTAAAACCGCGAATTGCCACTTCGTTGACCGCGTGGTCAAATATCCGCCCTGCGAAAGAGCAGGCGACGCACAAAAAGACGACTCCGACCGTGGCGGGGCTTCGTTGCGCTATCCGGCGAACGGATAGTCGGGACGTGGTTTCCGCCAGACCCCCGCCGCCGCGGTCTGGAGTTCGCGTGAATCTGGAGGAGGCGTTTCGATGGAAAAAGGTGTGCCGATCAGGGCCATCAGCCGCTGCATCTCGGTGCTGCAGGCGATCAACCGTCGCGGTTCGCTGTCTATGATGGAGATCGCCCAGACCTCGGGCGTTCCCTATCCGACGGCCTGCCGCATCGTGCAGACCCTGCTGCACGAGAAGCTGATCGAGCGGGAGCCGGCGCGTAAGCGCTACCGCCCGACCATGCTTGTGCAGTCGTTGTCGCACGGGTTCCAGGAGAGCGATCGCCTGGTCGCCTGCGCCCGGCCGCACATCGTCGATCTAACGGCCAAGGTGACCTGGCCGGTGTCGATCGCGACCCGGGTGGGCCAGCAGATGATGATCCGCGACTCGACTCACACGATGACGTCGCTGACGCTGAACAACTACTATCCGGGCTACACCCTGCCGATCCTGGAGAGCGCGGCGGGCAAGGCGTATCTCGCCTTCGCCAGCCCCGACGAGCAGGCCGCCGTGCTGGAGGCCTATCGCCGCGGCGAGGGGCAGGTCGATCCGCTGACGCTGCAATATGCGGAGTCCGGCGGCATGTTCGCCGACATCATCGAGGCGGGCGTGGCGACCAAGGGCCGCAACCCCTACACGGCGACCCCGGGCAAGACCTCGTCGATCGGCGCGCCGATCTTCAACAGCGAGGGCGTGTGCGGAGCGCTGGTGCTGGTGTTCTTCTCCTCGTCGATGAAGATGCCCGACGCGGTGAAGCAGTACGGCGACAAGCTGCGGGCCGCCGCGGCCCTCATCAGCCGCGACCTGTCGGAGCCGCTGTCCCGCGCCGCCGCCTGACGGCGGTGCGGTCAGGCCTTTTCCTCGGGCGTTTCCCATTGCGGATAGCGTCCCATCAGGAGGATCAGCGCGCCGCTGGCGACGAAGCCGGCGGCCGCGATCGCCAGGGCGCGGCCGTAGCCGCCGTCATGGTCGTAGAGGGCGCCGAAGCCGATGGCGCCGATCGGCACGCCCAGGGAGATGGCGATCCCAAGCAGGGCGTAGATCGCGCCGTAGGAGCGCATGCCGAAATAGCGGGCGACGAAGAAGGCGGCGACGTCGACTTCGCCGCCCTGCGCCGCGCCGATCAGCAGCACGGCGAACACGGCCAGAGGCCACTGGCCGTGGCCGATCGCCAGCAGGCCGACGCCAAGGGCGGGCAGGATCAAGGCGACGGCGGCCGGGATCGGGGCCCAGAAGCGGTCGACGGCCCAGCCGACGACAATGCGGCCCAGCATCACCGACACCGCCAGCAGCGCCAGCATCCAGCCGGCGATGCGGGCGTCGAGGCCCTGGTCGGTGAGGATCGGTTGCAGCTGGCTGATGACGCCGGTCAGGCCGGCAGTCGCCAGCAGGATGGCCAGCGACAGGATCCAGAAGCGTCCGGTCTTGAGGGTCTGGCCGACGGTGAGGCCGACCTGGGACACGCGCTTGGCGGCGGCCACCTCGGTCTCGCCCGCGCCCTGCTTGGCCAGCAGGCGAGGGCGCTCCCAAAGGGCGAAGAAGACCATCGGCAGGGCGACGAAGACCGACAGGGCCGCCAGGGCCGCATAGCCGCCGCGCCAGCCGTGATGTGCGATGACGAAATCGAGCGCGGGGGCGCTGAGGGCGGCGACCAGCGACACGCCGGTCAGGGTCAGGCCCAGCGACAGGCCGCGCCCCTTGTCGAACCAGGTGTTGACGGCGCGGGTGTAGCCGATCGGCCCGGTGCCGCAGCCCAGGATCACCAAGAGGGCGAAGAGGCCGTAATAGGCGCCGAGCGACGGCGGCATGGCGGCCAGGCCCAGATAGACCGCGGCCAAGAGGACGATGGAGACCATCGCCACCGGCCGCACGCCGACCTTGTCGATCAGCCAGCCCAGCACCGGTGCGACGAAGATCGCCGCCAGGGCCGCGCCCTGGGCCTGGGCGATCTTGCCCCGGCTCCAGCCGAGATCGGCCTGAAGCGCCTTCACGAAGAGGGAGCCGACATATTGCTGCAGGCTGATGCCGCAGCCGACCCCGATCCCGGCGGCCAGCACCACGCGCCAGCCCTTGCGGAATTCGTCCCGAACCTCGCTCACGCCTCAAGTCCCCCAATAGCCCCATTGGAGCATCCGACGGCCCGCGCGCGGCGCGCCATCGCTTCGCGCGGGCTGATCGACAGGCGGGGAGGGCGCGCGCGACGGCGGCGGCGGACCCGCCCGCGCTTCACAACGGCTTTCAGTTCATTCCGACGGAGTTTCCCATGGCGGACGCCAGCGACGCAGCGATCTTCGGCCCCTCGCGGGAGGCCCTGGCCTTTCTCGCCGAGACCCACGGCCAACTGATCGGCGAGGCCTTCGTCGAGGGGCGCGGCGAGACCCTGATCGAGGTCGAGAACCCGGCGACCGAGCAGCCGATCGCCAAGGTGCGGGCGACCTCGGCCGAGGACCTGGACCTCGCCGTCGCCGCCGCCCGCAAGGCCTTCAAGGGCTGGAGCCGGACCTCGGGCGCCGACCGCGCGCGGATCATGCTGCGCTTCGCCGACCTTCTGGAACGCGACGCCGACAAGCTGGCCGAGGTGGAGGTGCTGGAAAACGGCATGCCGATCGCCTTGTCGGGGGCGACCATCAAGGGCTTCTGCGCCGACTACGTGCGCTACTACGCCGGGCTGGCGACCAAGCTGGAAGGCTCGACCATCCCGGCCCGGGCCAACGGCCGCGAGGCGCTGGATCTGCTGGTCTATACGGTGCGCGAGCCGGTGGGCGTGGTCGGGGCGATCGTGCCCTGGAACGTGCCGGTGTCGATGATCATCCTGA
>JASGDR010000248.1:0-3657 GCA_047607095.1 Caulobacter sp. | reverse complement strand
TCGCGCTCGACGATGCGGCCCAGCGGGGCCAGGATCTTCGGGCCGAGCAGGACGACGAAGGCCACCCAGGCGAGGCCGCCGCCGATGGCCAGGAAGGCCACGCCCGGGCCGCCGCCGAAGGTGGCCAGCACCACCGCCAGCACGCACCAGGAGACGGCGTCGTCGAAGGCGCCGGCGGTCAGTGAAAGGGTGCCCAGCGAGGTCTTGGCCAGGCCCCGCTCGTTGATGATCCGGGCCAGCATCGGGAAGGCGGTCAGGGCGATGCAGGCGCCCATGAACAGGGTGGCCGGCCCCTGGCCGATGGTCGGGGCGAAGAGGCCCGGCACCTTCAGCAGGAACGGGGTGATCGCCGCGGCGATCAGGAACGGCGCGGCGATGCCGGCGAACGACACGCTCATCGCGCTCTTGGCCTTGGCCTTGAAGTGGCCGGCCTGGAAGGTGGTGCCGACCATGAACATGTAGAGGCCCACGCCCAGCTGGGCGCCGACGTACAGGACGTTCTTGGTCTCCTTGGGGAACAGGGCCAGCTGGAAGTCCGGAAACAGCAGGCCCAGCAGCGACGGGCCCAGGATCACGCCGGCGATCATCTCGCCGACCACCTGGGGCTGCTTGAGGAACTTCTGGCCCAGCCAGCCGACGACGCGGCAGGCCAGCACGATGACGGCCAGCTGCAGGAAGAAGTGCACGCTGAAGTCGCCGGGCGTGAAGCTTTTGGCGGCGGCCTTGGTCGCCGGGCCGTGGGCGCTGAGCACGTCCGCCGCCGTGGCGAGCGTCTGCGCGATGAAATCTGACACCTGTCGTTCCCCCTGGATGGTTCTTAGCGGCGATCCGGCTTTTTCGCCTTTTGCCTTGGGCCCATGCCGCGCAGAGATCTGACCAATGCGCAATCCGTCGAAGACCGATCTTCGGCTTCGGGCAGTCGATTGTTTTCCCAGGCGAATTATCCGTTGCCGGAACGCCACTATGTAGGTACGTACCTACACGACAGCCCTGTCATTCCAGATCGAAGATCATGAAGGTCGTCAGCAGCCGCGCGTTCAATCAGGATGTCAGCGCCGCCAAGCGCGCCGCTCGAATCGAGCCGGTGTTCGTCACCGACCGCGGCCGCGCGACCCACGTGCTGATGAGCGTCGAGGCCTATCGCAAGCTGGCGGGCCAGGCCGAGACCATCGTCGACCTGCTGGCCATGGACGAGCCCGCGCCGGAGGCCCGGCCCGCCAAGTCGCCGGGGGTCAAGTCGCCGGAGACCAAGTCGTCCCCGGCCTGGGGCCGTCCGCCCGGCCGGTCCGGACGCGACTGATGCATCTGCTCGACACCGAGATCGTGCTGGAGCTGCGCGGGGCCCGGGCCGGCCGCACCGATCCCGGCCTGACGCGCTGGGCCGCGGGCGCGGCGCGCACGGGCCTGTTCATCTCGGCGATCACCCTGCTGGAGCTGGAGGCCGAGGTCGCCCAGGCCGAGCGTCGCGACAAGGCCGCCGGCAAGGCCCTGCGGACCTGGCTGGACGAGCGGGTCGGGCCGGCCTTCGAGGGCCGCGTCCTGGCCGTCGACGCCGCGGTCGTGCGGGCCCGGGCCAAGGTCGCCCTGGCCGATCCCCGCGACGCCCTGCTGGCCGCCACCGCCCTCGAGCACGGCCTGACCCTGGTGACCCGCGACGTGGCCGCCTTCAAGGTCGCCCGGCTGAAGGTGTTCGATCCCTGGGGCTACGCCCAGGACCCGCTCGACGAGGACGAGGACTGGGGCCAGGCCGCCAAGGCCGGCTCGCAATGGATCCGGAACCTGTTCGTCCGGGGCTAGGCGTCCTGCGCCCGGCCGCGAACATGCCGCCCCTGCAGCCTACCGGCCCGCAACTTACCCGACGTCACCGCACTTAACCAAAAACCGACATTTCGTCGGCATGGTGCATTCAGACCGCGCCCGGCCCCTTCGGCCCCGGGCGCGTTGGGGAAATTCGTGGGGACCGACGGCCTCGACATCGCGATCGATCGCGTCGACACGCGCCGATGGGCCATGCGCCGATGGCGCCGGCTCGCCGGGCTGACGATCGCCTATCTGGCGTCGATCGCCTACAGCCTGTTCCTGACCGGCGCCGCCCAGGAGATCGCCACCATCTGGACGGCCAACGCCGTGCTGATCGCCGGGCTGATGGCGCTGGACCGCCGCCAGGGCCTGGTCCTGCTGGCGGTGTGCACCGCGCTGCACCTGACGCTGAGCCTGATGACCAGCAAGTCGTCGGCCTTCGCCGTGGCCGTGACGGCGCTGGACGCCGTACAGATCGCGACCACCGCCCTGGCCCTGCGGCTGCTGCGGCTGCCCGGGCGGGTGCGCGGCATGCGCGGTCTGCTGGTGCTGACCGTGGTGTCGGCGACGTTCACGGCGGTGACCTCGATCGGCGTCAACGGCCTGGCCTCGCTGGCCGAGGGCGGCGGCTTCTGGACCGGCTGGAGCGGCTGGACCACCAGCAACGTGCTGGGCGTGGCCGTGGCCCTGCCGACCATCCTGATCCTGCTGGACCGCCGTCACGCCGAGGCCTTTCCGGTGCGCGGCTGGATCGAGCCGGCCGTCGGGCTGGCGGCGATCGGCGCGATCTCGTGGTTCGTGTTCTCCGGCCCGCCGCAGCTGCGGGTGCTGGTGTTCGCCCCCGTGGTGCTGGCCGCCTTCCGCGGCGGACCGCGCGCGGCCGCCCTGTCGGTGATGGTCGCCCTGGCCACGGCCATTCCGGCGGTGCTGTCGATCGTCGGGCTGGACGCCCAGGCCGCCGCCGAGCCGATGCGCCACCTCCTGCTGTTCCACGTCGTGCTCTATGCGGTGAGCATGGCCGCGGCCCTGACGCTGAGCCGGCAGGCGCGGCTTTCGGCCCTGCTGGTGCGCCGCCAGGCCGCCGCCCGCGCGGCCCAGGCCCGCGCCCAGGCCGCCAACGCCGCCAAGTCGGAGTTCCTGGCCACGATCAGCCACGAGATCCGCACCCCGCTCAACAGCATACTGGGCTTCACCGGCCTGGTGGCCGAGGACGCCGAGCTGTCGCCCGAGAACCGCCGCCGCCTGGACCTGGTCGGCCGCGCCGGCCGCTCGCTGGCCGAGATCGTCGGCGATCTGCTGGACTTCGCCAAGGTCGAGGCCGGGCGGCTGGAGCTGACCCTGGAGCCGGCCTCGCCGGCGGTGCTGCTGCGCGACGCCGTGGCCATCATCGCCCCGGAGGCGCAGGGCAAGGGCCTGGAGCTGACGGTGTCGGTCGAGGGGCTGGGCGGCCAGGATCCCGAGGCGCTGTTCGCCCTGGACGAGACCCGCCTGCGCCAGGTGCTGCTGAACCTGCTCAACAACGCCGTGAAGTTCACCACCGAGGGCCGGGTCGCCGCGCGCCTGACGGTGGGGCCCGAGCCGGGCGCGCTTCACTTCTCGGTCGTCGACACCGGCATCGGCATCGCCCCCGAGGTGCAGGCGCGGCTCTTCCAGCGCTTCTCCCAGGCCGACAGCTCGATCAGCCGCGCCTACGGCGGCACGGGCCTGGGCCTGGCGATCAGCAAGGCGCTGGTCGGCCAGATGGGCGGGACGATCTGGGTCGAGAGCGCCCTGGGCGCCGGGGCCGCCTTCCACATCGCCCTGGCCGCCGCGCCGGCCGCGGCGGCGGAGACCGCCGACGAGGCCCTGCCCGCGACG
>JASGDR010000247.1:0-3240 GCA_047607095.1 Caulobacter sp. | reverse complement strand
GGATGGTTTCCTGAGCCTGCGCCGGGCCGATCGAGACGATGACGACTTCGGTCGCCGCGCCCTTTTCCTTGAGGCGCACGGCCTCTTCGACCGCGATCTCGCAGAACGGGTTCATCGACATCTTGACGTTCGCCAGGTCGACGCCCGTCTGGTCGGCTTTCACCCGAGCCTTCACGTTGTAATCGATAACCCGTTTGACCGGGACCAGAACCTTCATCGGTCTACGCCGCCTCCTGGCTGCTTCTCTTTCGAGGTTTCCCCTGCTTGGACAATCGACTTAGCGCGTCCGCACAGGTTTGCAAGTTTCCCCTAACGTAAGCGTAATGCTCTTTTTCAGGGATCATTCAAACAATTGTACGACACCTTCCGTGCGTCGTCAGCGCCACGCCGGACGCCGCTTCGCGAAATGGGGCTAGCCACATAGCGCGGCCGGTGCTTAAGACGCCGCCATGAACCGCACGATCAACCGCCTGAAGATCATCTTCATCGGCATCTTCCTCGCCAGCATCGTCGGCGTGTTCGGCTATCATTACCTCTGGGTGTGGCCGAAGGCGAAGTGCGAAGCGCGCGGCGGCGCCTGGGCCGGCAAGTGGCTCAAGTGCGGCACGATCTATCCGATCGAGACCCTGACCGGCCGCCCGTCCAACCTGCCGGCGATCAACACCGACACCTCCAAGATGGACGGCCCGTCGGTCCGGAACCCGGAAAAGAAGTAGGACCCTCATCGTCCGGCCAGCGGCCAGACCAGGGCGATCAGCCCCGGCGCGACCAGCAGGATGAGCAGGGTGAGAGGCGCGCCCAGCCGGGCGTAGTCGCCGAACCGGTAGCCGCCGGGCCCCAGCACCAGCGTGTTGCACTGGTGGCCGACGGGCGTCAGGAAGTCGCAGCCCGCCCCCACCGCCACGGCCATCAGGAACGGATCGGGGCTGAGCCCCAGCCGCTCGGCCAGCCCCAACCCGATCGGGGCGACGATCAGCACCGTGGCGGCGTTGTTCAGGAACGGCGTGGCCAGCATCGCCACCGCCATCATCGCCGTCAGGGTCAGCAGCGGCGGCAGGCCGTCGAAGGCGCCCGACAGCCAGGCGGCGATCAGGTCGGTGCCGCCGCTCTTCTGGATGGTGTCGCTGACCGGGATCATCGCCGCCACCAGCACCAGCACGGGCGCCTCCAGCGCCGCATAGGCCTCGCGCATCCGCAGGGCGCCGCTGGCCACCACCAGCACCGCCGCGGCGAAGAAGCCCGCCGCCACCGGCAGGACGCCGAACGCCACCAGCGCCATCGCCCCCGCCAGGATCGCCGTGGGCGCCAGCGCGCGCCGCACCCCGCCCAGCCGCACCTCGCGCTCGGCCAGCGGCAGGCAGCCCAGGGCCTGCAGGGCGCCGGGCAACTGCTGCTCGCTTCCCTGCAGAACGAGAATGTCGCCCGCCTTCAGCCGGATCGTCGCCAGCCGCCCGGCCAACCGATAACCGGCCCGGCTGACGCCCAGCAGGTTCACCCCGTAGGCCTGGTTGAGGCTCAGCGCCCGGGCGCTCTTGCCGATCAGGTCGGACTCCGCGCCGATCACCGCCTCGACCACCCGCACCTCGTCGGTCGGCTCGTCCATCACCACCGGCCGGTCGGCGTCGGAGAGACGCAGCCTGGCCTTCATGATCAGCTCGTTCAGCGCCTGCTGCTGGCCCTCCAGCAGCAGCACGTCGCCAGGCAGGATCTTGCGGTTGGGGTGGGGCGCGGCGATCCGCCGGCGGCCGCGCAGCAGGGCCAGCACCCCGACCTCGTCGCCGGCGGCGCGCTTCAGGTCGCCGATCCGGTCGTGCTCGAAGCTCCAGCCCTCGGGGATCTCGACCTCGGTGACATAGGCGTTGGCGGCCAGCGCCGCGTCGATGTCCACCGCCGCTTCGCGCCCCTTCGGCAGCAGGCGATAGGCGAAGGTCAGGTAGGTGATGGCCAGCACCGTCAGCACCGCGCCCACCGGCATGAAGTCAAACATGGCGAACGGCTTGCCAAGCGCCTCCTGCCGCACCTCGGAGACGATGATGTTGGGCGAGGTGCCGACCAGCACCGCCAATCCGCCGACCAGCGAGCCGAACGACATCGGCATCAGCAGGCGCGAAGGCGGCACGCCGGTCGCCCGCCCCAGACGCAGGGCCGACGGCATCATCAGGGCCAGAGCCCCGACGTTCTTGGTGGCCATCGACAGCACCGCGGTGATCGCCGCCAGCACCGGAACCTGGCTCCTGGCCCGCGTCAGCCTCGGCAGCAGCGGCGCCATCAGCGTGTCGACGATGCCCGATCGCGAGACCGCCGCGCTCAGCACCAGGGCGCTGGCGATGATGATGACGATGTCGTTGGAAAAGCCGTCGAAGGCCGACTTCACCGGGATCAGGCCGGTGACCATGCCGACGGCCAGCGCCCCCACGGCGATCAGGTCGTAGCGCCACCGCCCCCAGACGAAGAACAGCACGGTCGCGCCGACCAGGCCGAAGGACAGTCCCTGTTGCAGCGTCACCCGCGCCCTCCCTGACGGGCCAAGCTTGGCCCCGGTCAGACAACGGCCGGCCTGGCGATCCGTTCAGAACGCCGGCGACCTACGTCCGCGCCTGACGCATAACGAGAACAAAATAAGAACTGTCGAAAACGGGGGCCGGATCGAAGGATCACGCCGCCGCGGTCGGCGAAACCGCCCGCCGGGAATTTTCCACCGGCGGGATCCAACTCAACCCCATTGAACCAAAAGGCATTTCAGACATGTATAGCTTCCAGCCTCTACGCGGCCGGGCGTCCAAACGCGCGATGGCCGCAGCGGCCGCCTTGTGCCTGGCGTCTCTGGCCCCGGCCGCGGCATTGGCCGGCAACGGCCCCGGCGCCACCGTCGGCGCCATCCGTTGGGACGCCTGGGTGGGCGACACCAGCACCGACGGCGTCATCGCCGGCTCGCACATCGGCCTCGAGGTCGAAGGCGCCCTCGGCCCCAGCCAGTTCCACGACCGGATCCCCTTCTACGGGGTCGAGACCTCGCCCAGCAGCGTGCAGGTGCGCCAGCTGACGCAGGCCCAGATGGACGCCGACATCGCCTACGCCAAACGCGCGGGCCTGAACTACTGGGCCTTCTGCTACTACCCCGACGGCAGCGGCATGGACATCGCACGCAACCTCTACCAGTCCAGCACCCAGCGCGAGGGCCTGAACTTCACCCTGGTGCTCGGCACGGGCTCGATCCCGACGCCGACCCTGGTGACCGAG
>JASGDR010000246.1:0-4954 GCA_047607095.1 Caulobacter sp. | reverse complement strand
TCCAGCTACGACAGCGCCAACAACTTCTCGGCCGCCTGCTGGTTCATGGGCCGCGAGATCAAGAAGACCACCAACGCGCCGGTCGGCCTGATCGACGCCACCTGGGGCGGCTCGGTGATCCAGGACTGGATCAGCGGCGAGGGGCTGAAGGCGCTGGGCAACTACGACGAGGGCCTGTCGGTGCTGGCCGACTACGCCCAGGACCCGGTCAAGGGCATGGCCCGCTGGGGCGCGATGCTCGATCGCTGGGCCGCCAAGGTCGAGCCGCACGCCGCGAACTGGGCCAAGCCCGGCTTCGACGACCGCGCCTGGAAGACCATGCCGGCCGAGCAGTTCTGGGAGACCAATCCGGGGCTCGAGACCTTCGACGGCACGATCTGGCTGCGCGCCACGATCACCTTGACCAAGGCCCAGGCGGCGCAAGGGGCGACCCTGGTGCTCGGCCCGGTCGACGATATCGACACCACCTTCGTCAACGGCCGCGCCGTCGGCTCGCAGGAAGGCTGGGACGCCAAGCGCGCCTACGCCATCCCCGCCGGCGTGCTGAAGGCCGGCGCCAACGTCATCGCCGTGCGCGCCATCGACGCCGGCGGCGGCGGCGGGGCCTGGGGTCCGGCCAAGGACAAGGGGATCAGGTTCGCCGACGGCTCCTTTGCGCCGCTGGGCGCCGGCTGGCGCTACAAGGTCTCGACCAACCTCTCCGACACCGGCCTGCCGCCGCACGCGCCGTGGCTGGGAGCCTCGGGCCTGTCGACCCTGCACAACGGCATGATCGCCCCGCTGGCCCCCTACGGCGTCAAAGGCTTCGCCTGGTACCAGGGCGAGGCCAACGTCACCGAAGCGCCCGAATACGCCCGCCTGATGCCGGCCCTGATCGCCGACTGGCGCAAGGAATTCGCCGCTCCGGACGCGCCGTTCCTGATGGTGCAGCTGGCCAGCTTCGGCCCGCAGGTCGACAAGCCGGGCGTCTCGCGCTGGGCCGAGCTGCGCGACGTGCAGCGCCGCACCGTCGCCGCCGATCCGACGACGGGCCTGGCCTCCGCCGTCGACATCGGCTCGCCTTACGACATCCACCCGGCCGACAAGCTGCAGGTCGGCCTGCGCTTGGCGGGCCTGGCCAGGAAGCTGGCCTATGGCCAGGCGAGCCTGAACGCCTCCGGCCCCGCACCGCTCTCGGCCGCGCGCGACGGCGCCGACGTCGTCGTGACGCTGGACCAGCCCGCGGTGGTCTACGGTGCGGCGCGCCCCGCCGGCTTCGAGCTCTGCGACGCGCCCGAGTCGTGCCGCTTCGTCGATGCGAGCGTGGAGGGCGACAAGGTCCGCCTGACGGTCCCCGCAGGCTACGCCGCCGTGAAGGTCCGCTTCGCCTGGGCCGACAGCCCGGTGCTGAACCTGTTCGGCGCCAACCGCCTGCCGGCGACGCCGTTCGAGCTGGTGGTGAAGTAGCGGCTGGGGGCGGTCAGCCTTTGGGCGTCAGCCAGTCAGGCTCGTGGGGAAACGGGAACCGCAGCTCCACGGACCATTTCTTTCCGTCGATCTCGACCGCGCCCTTTTCCCGACGGGTCTTGAGAAACGCCCGTAGCGCCTCGTAGTCTCGCCACGGCACGTAGAGGCTATAGGCGTTCTCTCCCCGCTTGGCCGTCTTTGGATCGCGCATCCCCGGCCACTTGGACGGCCAGACGATGGAGGGCTCGGGCGCGTAGTCATAAGGCCAAATCATCACTTCGACGAACTCGGGCGTCCACGGCGCGGCTTTCGGATCGTCGAAGTCGGCCAGGTGATCATAGGCCTGCGCCAGCACCGCCGGGACCTTGGCTCGGCCTTCGCGATCGATCGGACCGTCCACACTGATGCCGGATAGGGCGCCGCCCCGGCCGAAGAACAGATGCTCCGACGGCAGGTCGAAGGCCGGGGAGGTGGAGTAGCGGGTTTCGAGGCAGGCGAGGGCGCCGGGGTTGACCGCCTTCGTGAGCTCGCCGGCGCGGGCGTCGTCCAGCATCACCTGGCGAAAGCCGTCCCTGGTCCGATAGATGGCGAGGCCGTTCCGATAAAGGGCGAAGCGGGGCTCGTCGGACCCAATGACCATCGCCCAGGGATTCCGTTCCACAAGCACCAGCACGGGGGCGTCGACGTCCTCCGCTCTCGGCGGGGCGAGTCGTTCGGAACAGTCGGCGGCCTCGAGCGTACGGTCGACGGCTTCTGCAGCCAGGGTCGGCTTCCCGCAAAGCACCGCGGCGATGGTCAGCAACCCGCCCAGCATGATCCGCGACATACGCGACTCCCTCCAACTTGCGGCGACGCTACGATGTCGAAGGCCTGTTCGCCACCTTTGGTCGAGGGGCGGGAGTCTGCTGCCGCAGATCGTCGGATTCGGGGTGCGCGCGATGGAAGAGGCAAAACCGCCTCCAGTCCCGCTTATTAACCAGCAACCCCTTGCGCCATAAGGCTTTCCCTCTCCGTAAGGAGAGCCTGGATTGACCGACCGCACCTGCGAAGAACTGATCGGACTTTGGATCACGGTGTTCGGCGAGCCGCCTCCGATCAACACCGACCCGAGCCTGCTCGCCGAGGTGCTGGTGCGCTGTCTGCCGCCGGCCGAACCCTATGGCCCGCAAGCCGTTCCCATGGCTCAGCTTCCGAGGAAAGCGTCCTGAGCGCCCCATAGGTCCGATCTATCTCACGAACTGATTTTATCGATTGGACCTATTTGCTGCGGCGCGATACCTAGGATGCATCCTTTCCAACGGAGCGTCTCATGTCGCTGATCAACACCACGATCAAACCCTTCACCGCCCAATCCTATAAGGACGGCAAGTTCGTCACGGTCAGCGACGCCGACCTGAAGGGCAAGTGGTCGGTGGTCTTCTTCTACCCGGCCGACTTCACCTTCGTCTGCCCGACCGAGCTGGAAGACCTGGCCGACAACTACGAAGTCTTCACCCGCCTGGGCGTCGAGATCTACGCCGTGTCGACCGACACGCACTTCTCGCACAAGGCCTGGCACGACAGCTCGCCGGCCATCGGCAAGATCAAGTACCACATGGTCGGCGACCCCTCGGGCACGATCACCAACAACTTCGAAGTGATGCGTCCGGGCGTCGGCCTGGCCGACCGCGGCACCTTCCTGATCGACCCGGAAGGCGTGATCCAGTTCACCGAGACCACCGCCGAAGGCATCGGCCGCAACGCCATCGAGCTGCTGCGCAAGATCAAGGCCGCCCAGTACGTGGCCTCGCACCCGGGCGAAGTCTGCCCGGCCAAGTGGGAAGAGGGTGAAAAGACCCTGGCCCCGTCGCTCGACCTCGTCGGCAAGATCTAAGACTACCCGAACTACCCGCGCCGCCGCTCCTTTCCCCTTTTGGGGGCGGCGGCGCACCTCTCGATCGTTCGCCGCGTTCGATCCTCCCCCAAAAATCGAGCGCACCTTTCTCTCCCCTCCGTTTTCTGGGAGCCCGTCATGCTGGACGCTGGTCTGAAGACCCAACTGAGCACCTATCTGCAGAACCTGCGCCAGCCGATCGAACTGGTCGCCTCGCTCGGCGAGGACAAGGGTTCCAAGGACATGCTGGCCCTGCTGGAAGACGTCGCCGCGACGTCCGACAAAGTCAGCCTGAACCTGGCGGGCGACGACGCCCGCAAGCCGTCCTTCGCCATCACCCGCGCGGCCGGCGACGCGGATGTCCGCTTCGCGGGCCTGCCGCTGGGCCATGAGTTCACCTCGCTGGTGCTGGCCCTGCTGCACGTCGGCGGCCACCCGCCGCGCATCGACGCCGAGGTGATCGAGCGCATCAAGGGTCTGGACGGCGATTACAGCTTCGAGACCTATTTCTCGCAGTCCTGCCAGAACTGCCCCGACGTGGTGCAGGCGCTGAACACCATGAGCGCCCTGAACCCCCGCATCCGCCACGTCGCCATCGACGGCGCGCTCTTCCAAGAGGAAGTTGAAGCGCGCCAAGTTATGGCCGTGCCGACCATCCTGCTGAACGGCCAGCCGTTCGGTCAGGGCCGCATGGACGTCGAGCAGATCCTGGCCAAGCTCGACACCGGCGCCGAAGCCCGCGCCGCCGAGAAGATCAAGGCCAAGGACGCCTTCGAGGTGCTGGTCATCGGCGGCGGTCCCGCCGGCGCGGCCGCGGCCGTCTACGCCGCCCGCAAGGGCATCCGGACGGGCGTCGCGGCCGAGCGCTTCGGCGGCCAGGTGCTCGACACCATGGCCATCGAGAACTTCATCTCGGTGCCGCACACCGAAGGCCCCAAGCTGGCCTCGGCGCTGGAACAGCACGTCAAGGAATACGAAGTCGACGTGATGAACCTGCAGAAGGCCGTCGGCCTGGTGGCCCCCAAGGCCCCGGGCGGCCTGATCGAGGTCAAGCTCGAGAACGGCGCCAGCCTGAAGTCGCGCACCGTGATCCTGTCCACCGGCGCCCGCTGGCGGAACGTCAACGTGCCGGGCGAGGCCCAGTACAAGAACAAGGGCGTGGCCTACTGCCCGCACTGCGACGGCCCGCTGTTCAAGGGCAAGCGCGTGGCGGTGATCGGCGGCGGCAACAGCGGCGTCGAGGCGGCCATCGACCTGGCCGGCATCGTCGCCCACGTCACCCTGATCGAGTACGACAGCCAGCTGCGCGCCGACGCGGTGCTGCAACGTAAGCTCGCCAGCCTGCCCAACGTCACCATCGTCACCTCGGCCATGACCACCGAGATCCACGGCGACGGTTCGAAGGTGAACGGCCTGAGCTACAAGGACCGCAACCACGACACGGCCCACCGCGTCGACCTGGAGGGCGTGTTCGTACAGATCGGCCTGGTGCCCAACACCGAGTGGCTGAAGGACAGCGGCGTCGCCCTGACCCCGCGCGGCGAGATCGAGGTCGACTATCGCGGCGAAACCTCGATCCCCGGCGTCTTCGCCGCCGGCGACGCGACGACCACGCCCTACAAGCAGATCATCATC
>JASGDR010000245.1:0-9045 GCA_047607095.1 Caulobacter sp. | reverse complement strand
GCGAGCGCTGGCGGGCCGCCGCCGCCCGGGCGCGCATCGACATGCGCGGCCGCCGCCGACGCGGGGCGCGGCTGAAGAGCTCGGGCAGGCTGTTCAACGACTGGCTGGAGAAGTCGCGGGCGGACCTGGCCTTGCTGACCACCGAGTTCGACACCGGCCCTTACCCCTATGCCGGCATCCCCTGGTTCTCGACCCCGTTCGGCCGAGACGCCATCATCACCGCCTGGCAGGTGCTGTGGATCGAGCCGCGTCTGGCCAGGGGCGTCCTGGCCTACCTGGCCAAGCACCAGGCCGAGGAGGTCAGCGCCTTCCGCGACAGCGCGCCGGGCAAGATCATGCACGAGACCCGCAAGGGCGAGATGACCGCGCTGGGCGAGCTGCCGTTCGGCCGCTACTACGGCGGGGTCGACACCACGCCGCTGTTCGTGGCCCTGGCCTGCGCCTATGCCGAACGGACGGGAGATCTGGCCTTCATCGACCGGCTCTGGGACGCCCTGCGGGCGGCCGTGGGCTGGATCGAGCAGTTCGGCGACAGCGACGGCGATGGCCTGATCGACTACGCCCGCGGCGCCGACACCGGCCTTTCCAACCAGAACTGGAAGGACAGCGAGGACAGCGTCTTCCACGCCGACGGCAAGTTCCCCGACGGGCCGATCGCCGTGGTCGAGGTGCAGGGCTACGCCTACGCCGCCTTCAAGGGCATGGCCGATCTCGCTCGCCGCCGCGGCGAAACCGAGCCGGCCGAGCGCTGGAGCGCCAGGGCCGAACGTCTGCGCACCATGGTCGAGGAACGGTTCTGGATGGAGGACAAGGGCTTCTACGCCATGGCCATCGACGGCCACGGCAAGCCCTGCCGCGTGCGCGGCTCCAATCCCGGGCACCTGCTGTTCTGCGGCCTGCCCTCGCCCGAGCGGGCGGCCAAGGTGGCCGAGACCCTGCTTTCGAGCGTGTTCCACAACGGTTTCGGCGTGCGGACCCTGGCCGAGGGCGAGCCGCGGTTCAATCCGATGAGCTATCACAACGGCTCTGTCTGGCCGCACGACACGGCCATCTGCGCCATGGGCCTGGCCCGCTACGGGCACAGGGACGGCGTCGTGCGGATGACCTCGGGCCTGTTCGAGACCGCCGCCCACTACGAGATGCGGCTGCCGGAACTGTTCTGCGGCTTCCCGCGCCAGCCGGGCGAGCCGCCGGTGGCCTATCCGGTCGCCTGCCTGCCCCAGGCCTGGGCCGCCGGCTCGGCCTTCATGATGCTGCAAGCCTGCCTGGGGATCACGGTCGACGGCTGGACCGGCGAGATCCACGTCGCCGAGCCGCGCCTGCCGATCGGCATCGACAGCCTGTCGATCGAGAACCTGGGGATCGGCGAGCGCCTGACCGACCTTTCGTTCGAGCACGTCGGCCGCCATGTGACGGTGCAGGCCGGCCGGCGCTCGACCGCGCCGATCCTCACCCGCTGCTAGTTCCGCTTACCCAAGAACAAGAAGAGCAACGCCCATGCCCCAGAACCTCGACCTCTTCCCGATCGGCAACTGCGCCGTGAACGCCCTGATCGACCGCGAAGGCCGGTTCGTCTGGGGCTGCATGCCCCGGGTCGACTCCGATCCGGTGTTCTCGACCCTGCTCAGCGGCCTGGAGCCGCCGTTCGAGGGCGGCAAGGGGCTGTGGGACGTAGTCGTGGACGGCGCGACGAAGGTCGATCAGGCCTATCTGCGCAACACCCCGATCCTGCGCACGGTGATCACCGACGCCGACGGGGCGAGCCTGGAGATCATCGATTTCGCGCCGCGCTTCCAGCAGTTCAGCCGCATCTATCGCCCCACCGCCTTCATCCGCCTGGTGCGGCCGCTGAGCGGGGTGTGCCGCGCCACGATCCGCCTGCGCCCGACCGCCAACTGGGGCGGACGGCTGGCCGAGCACACCAACGGCTCCAACCACATCCGCTACCTGTGCTCGGACATGACGATCCGACTGACCACCGACTGCCCGGTGTCGCACATCCTGGAGGAGCGCACCTTCCGCATCGAACGGCCGATCGCCATGTTCCTCGGCGCCGACGAGGGTTTCGACGCCGACGTCGGAGCCACCTGCGCGCGCATGCTGCAGCAGACCGAAGACTACTGGCTGAACTGGGTGCGGGGCCTGGCCGTGCCGCTGGACTGGCAGTCGGCGGTGATCCGCGCCGCCATCACCCTGAAGCTCTGCACCCACGAGGAGACCGGCGCGATCGTCGCGGCCATGACCACCTCGGTGCCCGAGCACGCCGACAGCGGCCGC
This sequence comes from Caulobacter sp., assembly GCA_047607095.1. Taxonomy (GTDB): domain Bacteria; phylum Pseudomonadota; class Alphaproteobacteria; order Caulobacterales; family Caulobacteraceae; genus Caulobacter. The sequence goes on along the minus strand of JASGDR010000245.1, from coordinate 6,768 downwards.
AACTGGGACTACCGCTACTGCTGGCTGCGCGACGCCTATTACGTGGTCCAGGCCCTCAACCGCCTGGGCGCGGTCGACATCCTGGAGAACTACCTCTCCTACCTGCGCAACATCGTCGACCGGGCGGCCGGAGGGCACATCCAGCCGCTGTTCGGGGTGGGCTACGAGCCGGCGTTGATCGAGCGCTTCGCCCCGGATCTCGCCGGCTATCGCGGCATGGGTCCGGTGCGGATCGGCAACCAGGCCTTCGAGCACCAGCAGCACGACGTCTACGGCCAGATCGTGCTGTCCTCGACCCAGGCCTTCTTCGACGAGCGGCTCTTGAGGCCGGCCACGGTCGACGACTTCAAGGCCCTGGAGCCGGTGGGCGAGCGGGCCTTCCAGCTGCACGACCAGCCCGACGCCAGCCTGTGGGAGTTCCGCGGTCGGGCCAACGTGCACACCTATTCGTCGGTGATGTGCTGGGCCGCCTGCGACCGCCTGGGCAACGTCGCCGAGAAGCTGGGCCTGGCCGACCGCGCCGCCTTCTGGAACGAGCGGGCGGCCAAGGTGCGCGCCACCATCGACGGCCAGGCCTGGAACGCGACGCTGGGCCGGTTCGCGGCGACCTTCGGCGGCGACGAGCTGGACGCCAGCCTGCTGCAACTGGTGGACCTGCGGTTCATCGCCGCCGACGACCCGCGCAACAAGGCCACCGTCGCGGCCATCGAGGCGGGGCTGCGCAAGGGCTCCTATCTGCTGCGCTACGCCCTGCCCGACGACTTCGGCACGCCGCAGACGGCGTTCAACATCTGCACCTTCTGGCTGATCGAGGCGTTGTACCTGGAAGGCCGGATCGAAGAGGCCCGCGACCTGTTCGAGGAAATGCTGGGCCGTCGCACGGCGGCCGGGCTGCTGTCGGAGGACATCGGTTTCGAGGACGGCGAGCTGTGGGGCAACTACCCGCAGACCTACTCGCTCGTGGGGCTGATCAACTGCGCCGCCCTGTTGAGCAGGCCCTGGACTTCGGTGCGCTGACGGAGCGTCAACCCCGCGGGATGCACGTTTTGGTGAGCCAAACGTGACCCGCAGCTGGACCGTGCGGGGGATCGAAACCCGGCGCGCGTGCGTTCTTGCCGCTTAGTTCCATAGTGAAAGGGGCCAAACTGCATGACCGCGTACGGGTCTGCCGCTAGGCTTGCGGCGTCGGAACTTTCGACGCCGCCGATCAATATTCCCGCCCATTCCGCGCTGTTCCTCGACCTGGACGGAACGCTCGCCCCCATCATGCCGCGTCCGGACGACGTCGGCCCCGACGCCGCGCGCGCGGCCCTGCTGGCGCGCCTGCGCGCCGCCCTGAACGACCGCGTGGCCGTGGTCAGCGGCCGCTCGCTGGACGATCTTTCGCGCATCCTCGGCCATGACGGCGTGGCCTATCTGGCGGCCGTGCACGGCCTGGAGCGCCGCACCCCGGCCGGCGCCTGGCGGTCGGAACCCCACGAGGGCCTGGCCGAGGCCCGCGACGTGCTGGGCGACCTGGCCCGCTGCGACCGCGGCCTGATCTTCGAGGACAAGCACCTCAGCGTCGCCCTGCACTACCGCAACACCCCCTCGGCCGCCGACGCGGTGATCGAGGCGGCCGAGCGCCTGTCGCGCCAGACGGGCCTGGTGCTGCAACTGGGCGACATGGTCGCCGAGCTGCGCACGCCCGGCCAGGACAAGGGCTCTTCGGTGGCCGCCCTGCTGCGCGAGCCGGCCTTCCACGGCGCGACCCCGATCTTCGTCGGCGACGACCTGACCGACGAGGACGGCTTCGAGGCCGCCCGCCGCCTCGGCGGCTTCGGCGTGCTGGTCGGAGCCGAGCGCCCGACCGCGGCGACCTATCGCCTGGAGGGGCCGCAGGCGGTCCACGCCTGGCTGTCGGCCGTCGCCGACGCCCTGACGACCGGCGAGGCCGCCCGATGAGCCGCCTGATCGTCGTATCGAACCGCGTCAACCCGCCGTCGGGCAAGGGCGAGGAAAGCGTCGGGGGCCTGGCCATGGCCCTGGCCGCGGCCCTGCGCGAATATTCCGGCATCTGGTTCGGCTGGAGCGGCAAGACCACGCCGGAGTTCACCGGCCAGCTGTCGATGCAGCGCGTCGAGGGCGTGACCGTGGCCACGGTCGACCTCGAGGAAGGCGACTACCAAGAGTACTACAACGGCTACGCCAACAAGACGCTGTGGCCGCTGTTCCACTACCGCGTCGACCTGACGGCCTACGACCGCTCGTTCGGCGAGGGCTATGACCGGGTCAACAAGCGCTTCGCCGAAACCCTGCGCCCGCTGATCGAGCCGGACGACATCATCTGGGTGCACGACTATCACCTGATCCCGATGGCGCGGGAGCTGCGACGGCTGGGCGTGACCAACCGCATCGGCTTCTTCCTGCACATCCCCTGGCCCGCGCACCAGCTGGTGGTCACCCTGCCCCGCCACCGTCCGCTGGTGGAGGCGATGTTCCACTACGACCTGATCGGCTTCCAGACCGAGGAGAGCCTGCAGGCCTTCGAGGGCTATGTGCTCAGCGAGGTCGGCGGCGAGAAGACCGAGGACGGGCGCCTGCGCGCCTTCGGCCAGATCACCGAGGCCGGGGCCTTCCCGATCGGCATCGACGCCGACGACTTCGCCCGGATCAGCTCCAGCTCGCGGGCCATGCGGGTCTACGACCGGATGGCGGCGCACAGCGTGTTCCGTAAGATGGTCGTCGGCGTCGACCGGCTCGACTACTCCAAGGGCCTCGAAGAGCGCCTGATCGGCTTCGAGCGCTTCCTGCACGACAACGAGGAGGCCCGCCGCGAGGTCATGCTGCTGCAGGTCGCGCCGCTGTCGCGCGACGAGGTCGAGGCCTACCAGGACATCCGCCACCGGCTGGACGGCCTGATCGGCCGGATCAACGGCGCCTATGCCGAGATGGACTTCACGCCGATCCGCTATCTCAACCGCTCCTATCGGCGCGACGAGCTGGCGGGGGTGTATCGCGCGGCCAAGGCGGCGCTGGTCACGCCCCTGCGCGACGGCATGAACCTGGTGGCCAAGGAATACGTGGCCTCGCAGAACCCCGAGGATCCGGGCGTGCTGATCCTGTCGCGCTTCGCCGGCGCCGCGCGGCAGATGAAGGAGGCGCTGATCATCAACCCCAACAGCCCGGAGGAGATCTCCGATGCCCTCAGCCGCGCCCTCGCCATGGACGAGGCCGAGCGCAAGCGGCGCTGGGAATACCTGATGGACAACGTCACCCGCCAGGACGTCACCGCCTGGCGCGACGACTTCGTGGCCGCGCTGAAGGGCCGTCCGGCGGTGGCCGAACCGGCCAACACCGAGGACCCGCCGGTCGCGCCGGTGAAGAAGGCCCTGGCGGGGGCCAAGCCGTAGCATGGCCGCCCGCCCCACCTGGCAGGGCCACCTGCGGCTCTCGCTCGTGACCTGCCCGGTGGCGCTCTACACCGCCACCAACCCCGGCGGCGAGGTGCGGTTCAATCTGCTGCATCCCAAGACCCACAATCGTATCAGGATGGTGCCGACGGACCCGGACCTCGGGCCCGTCGAGCGCTCCGACCTGGTCAAGGGCTACGAGGTCGAGAAGGACCGCTATGTCGTGGTCACGCCCGAGGAGATCGACAGCGTGCGGCTGGAAAGCACCCGCACCATCGACATCGAACGGTTCGTCGACGTGGCCGAGATCGACCGGCTCTACTGGGACAATCCCTATTTCCTGGTCCCCGACGGCAAGCTGGCGGCCGAGGCCTACGCGGTGATCCGCGACGCCATGGCCGGGGCCAAGCGCATCGCGCTGGGCCGCGTGGTGATGCACACCCGCGAGCGCCTGCTGGCGATCGAGCCGCGGGGCAAGGGCCTGGTCGCCTGGTCGCTGCGATCCTACGACGAGGTGCGCGACCCGGCCGAGCTGTTCGACGACATCCCGGCCGGGAAAGCCGACGCCGCGATGATCGCCATCGCCCGCAAGATCATCGAGCAGCAGGACGGCCCGTTCGAGCCGAAGGACTTCAAGGACCGCTACGAAGACGCCCTGCGCGCGCTGATCAAGCGCAAGAAGAAGGGCGGCAAGGCCAAGGTCGCGGCCGCGCCGGTCGAGGACACCAACGTCGTGGACCTGATGGAGGCGCTGCGCAAGAGCCTGGGCGGCAAGGCGCCGGCGAAAGCGCCCGCCAGGAAGCCGTCGGGCAAGGGGGCGGCCGGAAGCACAGCCAAGGCCAAGAAGGCTTCCTAGGGCGATAGGCCTTCAAAGCTCGGGCGTGGTCCTCATCCCGAGCCTGTCGAAGGACGAGGTTCTCGTCTCGGATGTCGAACTAAGCCTCCTGCCCCGCCGGCGAGCGCGCCTCCTTCAGACGCAGGTAGATGCAGCCAAGGCCGACGACGGCGTTGAGGATCCCGACCAGCACGAACGGCGAGGCCGGGCCGACGACGTCGAACAGCACCCCGCCCACCGTTCCCAGCACCAGGATGCCGAACGCGCCGCACAGGTTGAAGAAGCCGATGACGGCGCCCCTGCCCTCTTCGGGCGCTTCCTTGCCGATCAGGGCCTGGGAGCCGATGAAGGCGCTGATCTGGCCCACGCCCAGCAGCACGAACAGCGGCATCGCCGCCTTGCTCAGCGGATCGTCGATCAGCATGGTCGCCAGATAGCCCACGCCGCCCAGCAGCATGCAGGCCGCCAGGGCGGTCAGGCGATGGGCCTTGTCGATCATCAGGGCCACGACCACCGGCCACAGCAGCGCCGCCGACTGGGCGACGATGAACGGGATGCGGCCCTGGTCGAGAGCGTCGGCCAGCGAGGCGCCGTTCTCCAGCGCGGCCTTCTTGCCCCAGGCGATGGCGTAGGCGCCGACGATGGCGAGGTCGCCTCGGGCCACGAAGGCCGAGGCGTAGGCCAGGACGATGCGCGGATTGGCCTTGGCGGCCGCGACGCCGACGCCGAGCTGGGTCGAGAGCTTCGGCCGCTCGACCGCGCGGGCGGCCACGCCGGGTTTCAGGCCGAACCACATGACGGCGGCCGAGATCACGCACATGACCGCGGCGATGGCCAGGGCCGCCTGGCCGGCGGCCTTCTCGCCCAGGCCCTCGGCCACGAACACGGCCGGCAGCTTGCCGATGGCCAGCGCCAGCACCACCACGCCCAGGCCGTTCAGCACCCCCGACAGGGCGACGATCTTGCCGCGGTCGCGGGCCTTCACATAGTCGGCCAGGATGGTCGACAGCATGCCCGTCGTCGCCCCGATGCCGACGGCGTAGATCACCTTGTAGAGCGACAGGTCCCAGAGACTGGTGGCCAGCGGATAGAGCAGATAGCCGGCCGCCGTGGCCAGGAAGCCGATGGCGTAGACGGCCCGCCGCCCCACGCGGTCGGCCAGGGCCCCGGCCAGACCGAACACGAACAGCAGCGCCACCTCGTTGACGAGGTTCAGGATTCCCAGGGCCGAGCCCTGGCGGTCGAGCGGCACGCCGAGATTGGCGCTGAGCACGTAGGGCGTCATGATCGCCACGGTCGTCGCCAGGCCGATGTTGACGAACGAGGCGTAGAGCGCGGTCCACATATGGCCGGCGCGCACGCCCGGCTCGATCGCCACTATGCCGAACCGTTCAGGGTTTTTGGGCGCCGCCATCGGGAACTCCAAGAAAGCTTTGGGGCAAGGAAAAGGCCCGGCGCGCGGGGGCGCCGGGCCTCGAAGGTCACGCGTTCGGCAGGATCAGAAGGTCTTGCTGATGCGGATCGAACCGGCGCGCTTGTCAGGCAGGCTGACGACGTAGGCGCGCACCGGCGTGTTGTTGTTCAGGTCGAAGAAGCCGAAGTCGGTCGCCGCGATGGCGTTCTTCGGGGTGTCGTCGTTGAACAGGTTGGTCACCGACAGATCCACGCTCCACGACCCGTCGGTGATCCCGGCCCGCAGATCCGAGACGAAGTAGCTCGGCAGCCAGGTCAGGTTGTTCTGGGTGATGTAGCGCTTGGACTGATAGCGGCCGGTCAGTTCGGTCGTCCAGGTCCAGCCCGCGCCCACCGGCAGGTCGCCGGTCAGCAGGGCCGCGAGGTTCAGGCTGTGCTTGGGCGTCAGCGGCACGGCCTTGCCGGTGTAGTTGCCGTTGTTCGACTCGATCCGGTCGAAATAGCCCGGGGTCGAGACCTTGTAGTCGGTGAACTCGGCGTCGGTGTAGGTGTAGTTGCCGCTCAGCGTCAGCCAGCTGGTCGCCCGCCAGTCGGAGGTCAGGTCGAAGCCCTTGCTCTCGCTTTCGCCGGCGTTCTCGACCGACGGCACCGAGGTGCCGCCCAGGATCTTGGTCGTGCCGATCTGCTGGTTCTGGTAGATGTTGTAGAAGATCGCGCCGTTCAGGACGAGATCGCCGCCGAGGAACACGTTCTTGGAGCCGATTTCGAAGCTCTTCAGCTTCTCCGGCTTGAAGGTCGTGTCGACGCTGCCGCTGGTGCCGGTGGTGTCGACGCCGCCCGGCTTGAAGCCTTCGCCGTACGACGCATAGACCGAATTGCGCGAGGTGATCTTGTAGTTGGCCACGAAGTTCGGCGTGAAGGCGTGATCCTTGACCGTCTTCTTGTCGACCTGGGTGGTCAGGGCCACCTGCGCCGCCCGCGCCGCCGCCGCGCTGCTGTAGGCGCAGCCCAGGGCCCCGACGCAGAGGTACCGCAGACCGAACAGGCGGTAGTACATCGGCTGGTACGGGCTGCCGCGATAGGCGATCCGTTCCTCGATGTAGCGGCCGTCGAAGCGCAGGGTCAGGG
>JASGDR010000244.1:0-5346 GCA_047607095.1 Caulobacter sp. | reverse complement strand
GCCCCGACGATCGCCTTGTGATCCTCCAGGTCGTAGCTCTAGCCGCCCTTGGCCAGGATCTCGGCGACCATGGCCACATGGTTGTCGGCGACGGCGCAGCCCTGCATCTCGCCGAACTCGACGATGAACGGCTTGCCGGTCTGGCGGTGGATGTAGTCGTCCTTGCCCGCGTAAAAGCGGTCGTACCACTGGTCGCCGGCGCCCTGGTGCTCCACCCACCAGCCGCCCCATTCCTCGACGTCGGAACGGTGGTAGTGGGCGTCGTAAGGCAGGTACATGGCCTGGGCCGCGCCGCGCTTGACGAAGCCGTCGTTGAGGATGACCGCCCGGCTGGGATCGAGGTCGTGCATCGCCTTCAGCACGAACTGCACGTCGGGATTGGCCAGGTTCGCGCCGATCTCGTTCTGCAGGGTGTAGTGGGCCAGGGATGGATGCGAGCGGAAGGCCCGCACCATGGCCCGGCACTTCTCGACCATGAACCGGCGGCTGAAGGCGTCGGCGGGGTTCAGGCTCTCGCCGGGCTTGAGGTCGCGGCCGATGGCGTGTCGGCCGCCGCCGGGCTCCATCACCCGCAGTAGGCCCATCTCGTCCATGGCCTGGAAGACCTCGGGCTTGCCGACATTGCGGTGGAAGTGCAGCGCGTTGAGGCCCAGCGTCCGGGCCGAGGTCACCTCGCGGCGGGCGAGCTCCCTGGTCGGCCAAAGGCCGTTGAAGCCCCAATAGCCCCAGGAGATCGCCGAATAGAGCCGGATGCGGCGGCCGTTCAGCCGCAGCAGGGCGTTAGTTCCCACGCCCTCGACGCCGAACCAGCGGAAGCCGAAGCGGACCTCGCGGACGTCGACCTCTCGTCTGGTTTCCGCCCAGGCCAGCCGCAGGCGATGCAGGCGCGGCGTGTCGAGGTCCCACAGCTGGGCCTCGGGCGCGGTCACCGTGAAGCGGACGCGCAGGCGGCGGCCGTCCTCCAGGGCTTCCAGGCCCTCCAGCGTGATCTCGGCGGCGACCGCGGCGCCGTGGTAGTCGACCAGGGTCGCGGACGCCTTGGCGCCCAGCCCCTCGGGGTGCGCGACCGGCTTTTCGAGGAGCACGTCCATGAAGGCCGTGACCGTGCGGGCCTCCGGCGTGTTCAGCACCCAGGCGTCGTCGATGCGGGCGGACGGCGGGTGGATGCCGAGCGTCATGCCCCGATCCAGGCCGCCGAAGCCGTGAGAGGCGAAGAGCTTGACCTTGCCCCAGGTCATGGTGGTGCTGTCGCGCCAGTCGAAGCGGCCGCCGGGATTGGTGATGCGGATGGAAAGGCGGTTGGCCCCGCCCGGCTTCATGGCCGCCGTCAGGTCGCAGGCGAACGGCAGCTCCGACATGATCGAATAGCCGACCAGCCGCTCGTTGAGGAACACCTCGGCCCGCAGCCGCGCGCCGCGCAGGTTCAGCAGCACCCGCCTGCCCCTGGCCGAAGCGGGAATGTCGATCGTGCGAGACCACCAGGAGACGCCCTTGTAGGCGCCGTAGCGGGGCACGTCGTCGTCCTCGGCGTAGCGGTATTCGTCGGGACCGTAGGGGCGTGATGCGAACCTGCCCCAGAAGTGCTCCTCGACCGTGGTCGGCAGGCTGACGGTGACGGCGTCGGCCGCCTTGAGCGCGCCCCAGCCGCCGGTCGGCGGGTTGATGGGCAGGGCCGGGAGATCGACCTCGCCGGGCAGGTGCAGCGCATCGTCCTCCCAGGCCGCGGCCCGGTCGATCCAGAGGCTCCAGCCCTCGTCGGGCACGGCCAGCAGGTCCACGGCCGAGGCCGGCGCGGCCATGCCGGTCGCCGCGAGGCCCGCACCGCCGGCGGCCAGGAAGGAGCGGCGATCCAGCCTCACGGCAGCACCACGCGGCCGGCGACGTCGAGGCGGACCGAAACGCCGGCGGACCTGGCCAGGCCCGGACGCGAGACGGGCTGGCCGCCGCCGATCCACAGCTCGGCGGGCCCGGCCTCGACCGACCGCACGCCCTCGGCGTCGACGATGCTGAGCGCCGCCGGATCGAGATCGAAGGTCAGGGTCTTCGTCTCGCCGGCCTTCAGCGCCACGCGCTGGAAGCCCTTCAGCGAACGGACCGGCGCACCGGCGCCGCCGCGCGAGACGTAAAGCTGGGCCACCTCGTCGCCGTCGCGCTTGCCGGCATTGGTCACCTCGACCGAGACCTTCAGTCGCTCGCCGGCCTTCACCGTCTCGGCGAGCCGCGGCCGGCCGTAATTGAAGGTCGTGAAGCTCAGGCCATGACCGAACGGATAGAGCGCCTCGCCGCCGAAGTAGCGGTAGGTGCGCCCGGCCATGCCGTAGTCCTTGAACGGCGGCAGCTGGTCGGCCGAGCGATAGAAGGTCAGCGGCAAGCGGCCGGAAGGATTGAAGTCGCCGGCGATCAGACCCGCCACGGCATGGCCGCCCTCGCCGCCCGGGTACCAGGCCTCGATTATGGCCGGCAGCTTGGCGTCCGCCCAGTTCACGGCCATGGCCGAGCCGTTCATCAGCACCAGCACGACCGGCTTGCCCGTGGCGTGCAGGCTCTCCAGCAGCGCCTCCTGCGGCGCGGGCAGGTCGATGCGGGTGCGATCGCCGCCGGCGAAGCCCGGAGCGCGGACCGACATCTCTTCGCCCTCCAGCTTGGCGGTCAGGCCGCCGACGAAGAGCACGAGGTCGGCGTCTCTCGCGGCGGCGACCGCCGCCTCGGCGCCCTGGCTGGGGCGGCTCCAGGTCAGGCGCTGGTCGCCGCGGTCGCCGTCCTGCCAGGCCTCGACGGTGACGGCGTGAGCCCGGCCGGCGGTCAGGGTCGCGGCGCCTTCCGGCGTGGCGTCGGCCGGGCGCTTCCAGGCGTCGACCACGAGCTTGCCGTCGACGAGGATGCGATAGCCGCCCTCGCCGCGCATCGTGAAGCGATGGACGCCGGACTCCGAAGGCTTCAGGAAACCGCTCCAGCGCATTGAAGTCCGGCGCTTTTCCCGCTGCGGACGCCCCCATCCGACCTGGACGTTGGCGGCGGTCTCGGCCTTGGCTTCGCCGGAGAGGTCCAGACCCTGGAAGGTCTCGACCTTGACCCCCTTGGCCGCGCAGGCGGCGTCGGCGCAGAGCGCGTCATTGGGCAGGGTCGCCATCGGCGCGCCGACGAGGCCCGTTCCCTCGACATAGGTCACCCGCGCCTGCGGATAGCGGGCGCGGATCCCGGCCAGCACGGTCACGGGCTTGGACGGCGTTCCATTGTAGTTGCCGACCAGGGCGTCGAGGCTGTCGGCGTTGGGACCGATGACGGCGATCCGCCTGGGCGCGGCCTTCAGCGGCAGCAGGCCGTCGTTCTTCAGCAGGACCATCGAGGCCTGGGCCGTCTTCAGCGACAGGGCGCGGTTCGCGGGCGTATCATTGTCGGCAGGAGTGATGGCGGCGTAGGGGCCGCTGCCCGGCGGGTCGAACAGCCCCAGCTTGATGCGGGCCACGAACAGGCGGCGGACGGCCTGGTCAAGGTCGGCCTCGGTCATCAGTCCGGTCTGCACCGCCTCGACGATCGGACCGATCTCGGCGCTCTTGTCGGCCCCGAACTCGGCGCAGATCAGGTCGGTCCCGGCCTTGACGCTGACGGCCACCGCCTGGGCGGGCGTCTTCACATAGCCGTGCGAGGTCGGCAGGAAGACGTCGGCGACGGCCGCGCAGTCGGAGACGACGTGGCCCTTGAAACCCCATTTGCCGCGCAGGGTGTCCTTCAGCAGGACGTCGCTGGCGCAGGCGGGAACCCCGTCGACGGCGTTGTAGGCGCACATGACGGACTCCACCTTGCCCGTCTTCACCAGGGCCTCGAAGGCCGGCAGGTAGGTGTCGGCGAGGTCGTGCCTGGAGGGGTGGATGTCGTCGTGATGCCGGTCGGCTTCGGGGCCGCTGTGCACGGCGAAGTGCTTGGCGGTGGCGGCGGTCTTGTAGCGGGCGGGGTCGCCGCCTTGCAGCCCCCGGACGAAGGCCACGCCGAAGGCCGCGGTCAGGTGCGGATCCTCGCCCCAGGTCTCCTGGCCCCGACCCCAGCGCGGATCACGGAAGATGTTGATGTTGGGCGACCAGACGGTCAGGCCGCGATACTGGGCCACCGCCCCGTCGGGGCCGCGCTTTTCGACGTACTTGGCGCGGAACTCGGTGGCGATGACGTCGGCCACGTCCTGGATCAGGGGGACGTCCCAGGTGGCGGCCATGGCGATGGCCTGGGGAAAGACCGTCGCCTCGCCCGCGCGGGCGACGCCGTGCAGGCCCTCGCTCCACCAGTTATAGGCGGGAACCGAAAGGCGCGGGATGGCCGGCGCGGCATGCTTCAGCTGGCCCGCCTTCTCTTCCAGCGTCATGCGCGAGACGAGGTCGGCGGCGCGAGCCTCGGGCGACAGGCTCGGATCGAGGAACGCGTCGGCGGCCGGAGCCGCCGCGGGCGCCATGGCCAGCGAAAGGACCAGCAGGGAGACGAGGCCGAAGCGACGGCCGGGGACGGGAACGCTCATCAAACATCGCCTCGGGAGGAATTGAGATCGCGCAGCAGCTTGCGGTCCGGACGCCACACCACCGCCCGCTCGCCGCCCAGGTCGGCGCGGGCGCCGCTGGAGGGGTTCACCAGGCCGTAGCGGCGCTTGTCGCGGATTTCGAAACGGCCCAGGCCCGGCAGCTCGACGGCCTTGCCCTCGAGCAGCGCCTTGCGGATCTGGCGGCAGAGCGAGCGGGTCAGCATGTCGCCGACATCGACCTGGAAGGCCTGGGCGATGTCGAAGACGGATTCCTCGACGGGACGGCGCCCGGCTCCGGCGAGGCCTTCCGGCCCCGTTTCCGAGTCGCGTGCAGAGCTGTTCACGGCGCCGCCTCCCCTTCCCAATCGCGGCCTTTGTCGGCCGTCTCGCCCGGATAGCCACCGGTGTCACGATTGAAATAAGCATGTCGCATTCACGACGAAAAGCGAAAAAGGTACCGGTAACTTAAATAATTGCGGGAAATTTCAGCACGTTTTTACCTGGCCATGAACGACGTTTCCGCCTTGCCGATCCGCACAACAAAATTACCCCGCATGCATATTTTTTGCCGCGCATTGATCCAGCGAACATTCGCCAGCATCGTCCGCCCACCGGCCTGAACCGGAGAAATGGGGAGGCCTCGTGTCGAGGGCGGAGCGGCCAGAGGCTCGCGACAAGACCGAGCTTTGGGACGCCGAGCTGTGGAAGGACCGCTCGGCCTATCGCCGCGCCTACGCCCGGGACTGGAACGACCTGTGCGCCTTCCTGCGCGCGCGTTTCGGCGGCGGCCCGCCGGACCCCGAGGACCTGGCCCAGCAGGCCTTCCTCAAGCTGGGCGAGCG
>JASGDR010000243.1:0-3516 GCA_047607095.1 Caulobacter sp. | reverse complement strand
CGCCCGCGGATCGCCCTGGCGCAGCATCCGCGCCCCGCCCCGGCGCAGCCGCGCGGCGAGGCCGGCCGCGGCCATGACCAGGGCCGCGGCGAAGACCGTGGCGGCGCTGTTGGGGCCAAGCAAGGTGGCGCGCATCCGCCCGGCCCCGCGCACCGAGACGTACTGCGCCAGCGCGAAGGCGGCGTAGAGGGCCATGGCCCCCAGCAGGCAGAACAGCAGGCGACGGCCGCGCGTGCGCGAGGCGCCGACCACCCGCGCCGCGACATAGAGACAGAAGAGCCCCAGCAGGTTGACGACGTTCAGCAGCACGGCCGAGCGGTCGACGGTCGCGGCCGGGAAGGCCTCGGGCGCATAGGTCCAGACGGGGTGGGCGCCGCCGGGCGCCCAGGGCGTCAGCGGCCACAGCACCGCCGCTAGCAGCAGGACGGCGAGCACGCCCGGGACGGTCCAGCCGCCCAGCCGCGCCAGGTCGCGGCGGGCCCAGCCGCAGGCGGCCAGCAGGCCGACGAGGAAGAGGGCGTAGAGCGCCGAGAAGCCGGCGGCGATCGCCAGCTCGCTGGCCCCGAAGGCCAGGACGGCGGCGAAGACCAGGCCCGTCAGGACCAGGCAGGCGGCGGTTTCGGACCCCGCGAGCCGCCGGGCCCGCCCCCCGTCAGTCGGCATAGTACTTTCGATAGCTCTTGTAATAGTAGCTGGCGTCGCCGTAGCCGTAGCGGGACTGCGCCTTGAGATCCATCTGGGTCAGGGCCACGCCGGCCAGGAACACGCCGCGGCCGTGCAGCAGCGACAGGGCCGAGGTGATGGCCTTGACCGGGGTGCGCTTCCAGCGGGCCAGCATGACCACGGCGTCGGCGTGCGGCGCCAGGATGCGGGTGTCGGCGATGGCCAGCAGCGGAGCGGTGTCGAGCAGCACCACGTCGAAGCGCTGGCGCAGCTCGGCCAGCAGCCGCTGGAAGGCGGCCGAGCCGAACACGTCGCGCGGGGTGTAGGCTGACTTCATCAGCGGCAGCACCTTGGCGCCGCTCTCGTCGACGACCAGAGCCTCGTCCAGCGTCGCCGCGCCGTTCAGCACCTCGATCAGGCCCACGCTCGGGGGCGCGGGCAGGAAGCGGTTGATGGCGCCCTGGCGCAGGTCGCAGTCGACGACCACGACGTTGGCGCCCGAGGCCGCCAGGGTGCGGCCCAGCGAGAAGGTGGTGGTGGTCTTGCCCTCGCCCGGCAGCGACGAGGTGACCGCGATCACCTTCACCGTCTCGCCGACCTTGGAGAACAGGATCGCCGCGCGCAGCTTGCGCAGGCTTTCGGCGAAGCTGGAGAGCGGCTTGTTCAGCAGATAGTCCGGCGGCGTCAGGCCGCGCACGCTGCGCGCGTCGTCCAGGGTGGAGCTGAGCAGCGGCACCGAGCCCAGGTACGGAGCGCCCAGGCGGCGCTCGACCTCGTCCTCGGTGAACAGGCCGGCCATCAGGATCTCGGCCAGGACCACGGCGCCGACGCCGGCGCCGAGGGCGGCGATCAGGCCCATCATCAGGTTCAGCGACGGCTTGGGCGCGCTGGGCTGGGTGGGGATGGTGGCGCGCGACACCACGCGGGCGTCGGGCTGCTCGATGCCTTGCTGGGCGGTCGTCTGCTTGAAGCGGTTGAGCAGGGACTCGTACAGCGTGCGGACGGAGTCGGCCTTCCGCTCCAGTTCGCCCAGGCGGATGCTGGCGCGGTTGTTGCCGGCCAGGGCCCCGCGGGCGGCGCCGACGCTGCCGGCCATCGAGCCGGTGCGCTGGCGGGCGACCTGGGCCTGGGCCTCGAGGTTGGAGATGATGCGCTTGATCTCGGCCTGGATCTGCGTGTCGATGTCGGCCAGTTCGCGACGGGCCTTCAGCAGGTCCGGGTGGCGCTCGCCGTAGCGGCCCGACAGGTCGGCCACCGCGGCGCTCTTCTCGGCGCGCTGCTTGCGCAGCTGCTGCACGACCGGCGAGTTCAGCGACTCCCCGACGTCCTCGCCGGTGCTGCCGCGGGCCAGCTGGCTGCGGGCGATGCTCAGGCGGGCGTCGGTCTCGGCCTGCTCGGCGCGGGCGCCGGCCAGCTGCTGGTTCAGGCCCGAGATCTCCTGCTCGGTCAGGGTCGCGCCCTGGGCGCTCATCAGGTTGTTGGCGATCTTGTACTGCTGGACGTCGGCCTCGGCCTGCTGCAGCTCGCCGCGCAGGTCGGCGACGCGGGTGTTCAGCCACTCGTTGGCCTGACGGGTGGCGTCGAACTTCGCTTCCAGCTGTTCGGTCAGGTAGAGGTCGGCGAAGGCGTTGGCCAGCTTGGCGGCCGTCGCCGGGTCGGGATGGGTGTACTGGACCGTGATCAGGTAGGTCACGCCCGAACGCTTGACCGACAGGCCCGACAGCACGCGATCGACGATGCGCTCGCGGCGGCGCTGGGCCTCGACGCCGTCGACCTTCTCGGCCGGGGTGACGGTCTTCTTCAGGAACGGCAGCCAGGCGCGCACGCCCTTGGCGCCGGCCAGGCTGGAATTGAAATAGGGATCCTGGTCGAGCTTCAGCTTCTGGACCACGCGGCCGGCCAGCGACCGCGAGCGCAGCACCTCGACCTCGGTGTCGACGACGGCGCTGTCGGCGGGCAGGCCCGAAAGCACCGCGTTCATGTCGGGCGCGACCTGCTCCTGGCGCACGTCCAGCATCACCTGGGCCGAGGTCGAATAGAGCGGGGTCTGCTGCAGCGTGTAGAGCACCACCGCCACGAACACGGCCAGGGCCACCGCCGCGAACAACCGCAGCCTCCGCCGGAAGATGGCGATGACGACGTTGAGGTCGAACGCAGTCGCTCCGACGTCGGACGCCGGAGCGGTTTGGGTCTCGAAGGTCGAGCCGTCCATGATGCGCACTCTTCACTGGTCGAACGGTCCCCCGGCTAGCGGAGGACCGTGACCTATTTCAGGCCTGGAGCTTCACCATTACCGACGAAATCATCGGCAATGGATTAACCGGCTCCAATTTCAAGCAACCGAGCGCGGCCGCCGGGTTCCGGATCAGAACTGCAGAGCGACCGAGGCCGACAGCTTGTTGTCGGTGAAGCTCTTCGACGCGGCCGCGCCGTCGGACTTCTGCTTGAGGTAGTTGTAGGTCAGGAAGACGCCGACGCGGCGGTTCAGCAGATAGGCGACCGAGGCCTTGGCGCCGGTGCGCTTGTCCTCGCGGTCGATGCCCGCATAGTCGTCCTTGCCGTAGCTGGCCTGGCCCGACAGCAGCACGTTGCGCAGCAGCTCGTGGTCGACCGCCAGCGCGCCGGTGTTCGAGACGAAGCCCTCCGAACCGGTGGCCACGGATTCCTCGATGGTGCGGCCGGCGTTGAACGTCACCGTCGTCAGCTCGGTCGGGAACCACTCGACCTTGGTCTTGGTGCTGAAGCCGTCGAGGTTCTTTTTGCTGGCCGTGCTGATGTTGGCGTAGTCGTCGTAGCTCTGGCGCATGTAGCCGGCGTCGACCTGGCCGCGCAGGGCCTGGGCCAGCTCGAAGT
>JASGDR010000242.1:0-2855 GCA_047607095.1 Caulobacter sp. | reverse complement strand
CTCACCCGACCTCCCTTCGGGAGGCCACCCTCTCCCGCAAGGGGAGAGGGGCCGATCAATCACTTCTCCGGCTTGACCTCGAAGGTCCAGCTCTTGTCGTCGGCCAGGAAGGCGCGGGCGGCTTTCTGGACGTCGGCGGCGGAGACGCGCTGGAGGCCGGCGACCACCGAGCGCGCGGCGTCGAGCAGGCGGGGGTCGGTCTGGGCGCCCGACAGGGTTCCCAGCCAGTACTCGTTGGTCTCGCGCGCCTTTTCCAGCTGGTCGATGCGCGGCAGCTTGGCGCGTTCCAGCTCGTCGGCGGTGACCGGCTTGTCGCGCAGGTCGGCGGCGATCTTGCGGACGCTGGCGACCACCTGGTCGAGCTTTTCCGGCGGCACCTCGACCGACAGGCCCAGATACCCCCAGCCGGGGAAGGTGGCGCTGGCGGTGGCCGCGACCGACGGCGAATAGGTGGCGCCTTGCTTCTCGCGCAGCTCGTCGGTCAGCCGCAGCTGCATCACCGAGGCCAGGACCTGGACGTTGCGCGAGCGCTGCAGGTCGCTGAACAAGTCGTCGGTCTTCCAGGCCATGAACAGCAGGCCCTGGTCGGCGCGGCCCTTGTGGGTGCGGACCACCGGGGTCTTGGACGGGGCGGGGAAGCCGATCTGCTTGGCCTCCGCCGGGGCCGGGGCGCCGGTGCGGGCGGGCAGGGCGCCGAAGGTCTCGGCCACGGCGGCGATCGCCTTGTCGACCGTGGTGTCGCCGACGATGACGATCTCGATTTGGCCGGTCGACAGCGGCTGGCCGACGGCGGCCTTGAGGTTGTCGATCGAGCCGCCGGCGATGTCCTGGCGGCTGGGGAAGGTCCAGCGGCCGTCGCCCATGTGCATCAGGCCGGCGAGATCGCGGCCGACCACGCCGCCGTTGGTGCGCTCCATCTGGTCGTGGACCGTGCCGTAGCGGGTCTTGACGCGGTTGAAGGCCTCGGGCCGCCAGCCGGCGTCGGAGGCGTAGGCCGCCAGCACCTGCAGTTCGGTCGACAGGTCTTCGGGGCGGGTGCCGCCGCTGAGCACGAAGGCGTCGTCCTCGACGCCGAGGCCGGCGCTCCAGACCTTGCCGTTCAGCACCTGCTCCATGTCCTGGGCGGTGATCTGCTTGAGGCCGCCCTCCATCATCGACGAGGCCGACCACAGCGGGCTCTGCCGGCTGTTCGACAGGTCGAGCAGGCCGTTGCCGATGCGCGCCTTCACCAGGATCTGGTCGTCGCGGAACTTGGTCGGCTTGACCGTCAGGCGCACGCCGTTCTCGAAGCGCACGAAGACGGTGTCGAGGTCGGAGACGTCCTTCTGCTCGACCGGCTTGCCGCCGGGGCCGAACACCGCATAGGGCCAGTTGGTGGCCACGGGCGCGGCCGGCGGGGTGACCGGAGTCCTGGTCGATCCCGCGTAGGCGGCGGTGACGGCGGCCTCGCCGCCCTCGACGGCGTTGGGCGTGGGCAGCACGATCAGCGGCCCCTGGCCGGCGAACAGCGAGCGCACGGCGGCCGAGACGGCGTCGGCCTTGAGATCCTTGGTGATGGCGTCGAAGCCGGCCAGGTTCTGCGAGGGGCTGGTCACCACCTCGCGGTCGCCCAGGGCGCCGACGATGGCGCCGGCCAGGGCCGGGGTGCGCTGGGTGGCCTCGCCAGCGGCGGCGGCCTGATAGGCGGCGCGCATCGAGGCGATCTCGCGGTCGAGCTCGTCCTGGCGCACGCCGAACTGCACGAGGCGGCGCTGTTCCTGGTCGAGCACCTGCAGGGCGGTCTTCCAGTCGCCCGGCTTCACCTGGGCGAACAGGCCGTTGATCTGGACGGCGTGGTACTGATCGTTGCGCAGGGCGCCGGCCGAGATGAACGGCGGGGTCTCGCCGCGGGCCAGGGCGCGCAGGCGGCGGTTCAGCACCGCCATGCCCAGCGATTCCAGCATGTATTCGCGATCGGTGGCCTTGGTCTCGACCCGCAGGTCGGACGGCTGGGCCCAGCCGATCTGCACCGACTCGCCCGAGCCGGGCTCGACGATGATCTTGGCGGTCAGGCCGCGCTGCGCCACGGCGCCCAGGTCGGGACGCTTGCCCGGCTCGCCCACGGCCTTCCAGTCGCCGAAACGGGCCTTGATCTTGGCCTCCATGGCGTCGACGTCGAAGTCGCCGACGGCGACGAACACCGCGTTCTCGGGGCGGTACCAGGCCTGGTAGAAGTCGCGGATGCGCTGGGCCGGGGCGGTGGAGATGACGTCGGTCGTGCCGATCGGCAGGCGCTGGGGCGGCCGCTGGCCTTCCAGGTTGAAGGCGAAGCCCTGCTTGAAGACGCGGTAGTTGGGCGTGTCGCGGGTGCGCTCCTCCGACAGCACCACGCCGCGTTCGCGATCGACGGCGGCCTGGTCGATGGTCAGCTCGCCGGCCGCCTCGCGCAGCAGCATCATCGCGTCGTCGACGGTTGGGTCGTCGGTCTTGGGCAGGTCGAGGGTGTAGACGGTCTCGTCGAAGCCGGTGGAGGCGTTGGTGTCGGCCCCGAAGGCCAGGCCCCGGCGCTCGAGGATCTTGACCATCTCGCCTTCGGGCACGTTCTTGGAGCCGTTGAAGGCCATGTGCTCGAGGAAGTGAGCCAGGCCCTGCTGGTCGTCGGCCTCCATCAGCGAGCCGGCGTCGAACCACAGGCGCAGCGCCGCCTGGCCGGGCGGGGTGGCGTTCTTGCGGATGGCGTAGCGCATGCCGTTGGGCAGCACGCCGAAGCGGACGGCCGGATCGACGGCGACGTCCGAGATCTCCTGCGGCCACTGGCCCGGCTTGAGGTCGGAGAACTGCGGACCCGAGGTGGTGACGGGCGCCGCGGGCGGCGG
>JASGDR010000241.1:0-3212 GCA_047607095.1 Caulobacter sp. | reverse complement strand
TCGAGGCGCCCGCGGGGGCGGGCAGGGGCGAAAGGCGGGCCAGGGCGGCCAGGCGGGCTTCCAGTTCGACCACGTGCACGGGCCGGATCAGGCATGCGTCGGCGCCCGCCCGCAAGGCCGCCGCCCGGGCGGCGGGGGTGGCCTCGTCGACGATCAGCACCAGGAGGGCGCGCTCTCCCCGGCGCGACAGGGCGGCGAGAGGGGCGTCGGCGGGGGCGGCCGCCTCCAGCAGCACCGCGTCGTAATCCTCGCCGGCGCTGGCGCTGGCCGCGTCGTCCAGGCTGCTCAGGGTCTCGACCACA
The DNA here is from genome assembly GCA_047607095.1 of Caulobacter sp. GTDB lineage: Bacteria > Pseudomonadota > Alphaproteobacteria > Caulobacterales > Caulobacteraceae > Caulobacter. Next base: position 2,910 of record JASGDR010000241.1, on the reverse strand, counting down.
TGGCCCGCCTGGATCAGCGCCCGGGCCAGATAGAGGTCGCGGGGACGATGGCTGGCGTGCAGCAGCCGCATCCTCAGGCCTCCAGCCCGCGCGGCCAGCAGTCCAGCGCGATCCGCAGGCCCGGTTCGGCGTCCTCCAGGGACAAGGTGAAGTGGTGCATCCGGGCGATGGCCGCCACGATGCTGAGGCCCAGGCCCGAACCGGGCTGATCCAGCGTGCGCTGCGAGCGATAGAAGCGGTTCAGCACGGCCTCGCGTTCGCCCTCCGGCACGCCCGGGCCGTTGTCGACCACCTCGATGCGGGGGCCTTCGTCGCGGGCCAGCAGGCGCAGCGTGACCCGTCCGCCGCGAGGCGTGAACTTCAGGGCGTTGTCGACCAGATTGCTGACCGCCTCGAACAGCAGGGCCGGATCGGCGAACACGCTTCCGGCCTCGGCCGCGAAATCCGTCACGATGGCGACGCCCAGTTCCTCGGCGGCCGGATCGTGCAGCTCGAAGACCTGCTCCAGAACGTCGCGCAGCCGCACCGCCTCGAAGCCGGCCTGGCGATCACGGCGCTCGATCTCGCCGATCCGGGTGAGAGCGCGGAACCGCACCAGCAACTCGTCGGTCTCCTCCAGGGCCCGCTCGATCAGGTCCCGCCGCGCCTCCTCGTCCGGGCAGCTGTCCTGCGTGGCGCGGTAGAGCGCCGCGCGCAGGCGATTGAGCGGCGTGCGCAGGTCGTGGGCCACGTTGTCGCCGACGCTCTTGACCTCCCAGAGCAGGCGCTCGGTCTCGTCCATCATGCCGTTGGCGAGGTTGGCCAGCATGTCGATCTCGTCGCGCCGATGCGACACCGGCAGGCGCACGCCCAGCCGGCCGGCCAGCGCCGCGCGGCTGGCGACCCGGAGTTGCTCGACCCGACGCAGGGCGGGAATGCTCAGCAGCGCCGCCGCCGAGAGGCCCAGCAGCAGGATCAGCGCGCCGCTGACCATCAGGGCGTTGACGATGATGTCGCGCAGGCCCGTCAGCACCTTGGCGTCATGGACCACGAACAGCTGCTCGCCCCAGGGCAGGCGACGAACCAGCCCTCGGGCGCCGGGCTGCAGGCCGGGTTCATTCAGCGTCCGCGGGCGGTTGTCGGCCTCGGCGTTGGCCGGCAGGCGCCGGACGTTGCCGGTGATCCAGACCCCGTCGGCCGAGAACAGGCCGTAATAGGCGATGGCGCGACGGTCGGCGGCCACCGCTGCGCGCACCCGCTCGGGCAGGGTGTCGGCGGGGCCGTTGGCCAGGACGGCGCTCTCGCTGACGATGATCGCGTCGAGCTGGCGCGTGATGTAGCCGGCCGTACGCCAGTAGATCAGCCCCAGCAGCGCCATCACGGCGACGGCGAACACCGCGCCGTTCAGCAGGGTCAGGCGGAACGGGCTGGCCCGCCAGAGCTCACGCGGGCGCATGCAACGCGTATCCCGAGCCGCGAACGGTGTGCAGCAGCTGCGGCGCGCCCGTGCGGTCGACCTTCCGGCGCAGCCGACCCATGTGCACGTCGATCAGGTTGGTGCCGGGGTCGAAGTGATAGCCCCACACCGCCTCGAAGATCATCGTCCTGGTCAGGATCTGGCCGGAGTTGCGGGCCATGAACTCCAGCAGCTTGTACTCGGTCGGCATCAGCCGGATCTCGACGCCGCCGCGATGGACGGTGCGGGCCAGAAGGTCGATCACCAGGTCGGCCACGGTCAGGGTCGTCTGCCGGGGAGCGCTTGTGCGGCGTCGCAACAGCACCTCCAGCCGCGCGGCCAGCTCCTCGGAAGCGAACGGCTTGGTCATGTAGTCGTCGCCGCCGGCCCGCAGGCCCTTCACCCGTTCGTCGACGTCGCTGAGCGCGCTGATCATCAGCACCGGGGTCTCGACGCCCGCGCCGCGCATGACCGTGACGATGGCCAGGCCGTCCAGGCCGGGCAGCATGCGGTCCAGCGTGATGGCGTCGAAATCGCCGCTGGCCGCCCGGATCAGGCCTTCGCGGCCGTCGGCGACCAGCTCCACCTCGAAGCCGTGCTGTTCCAGCTCGGCGACGATCTCCTGGCCGGTGCTCGGATCGTCTTCGATGGCGAGGATCTTGGGCATCTGGTCCCCGCACTACTCCGTCCGATCGCGCCCCTCAAGCGAGCTTCGAACGCGCGGACGCTCAGAGCGCCGGGAACTTCAGTTCGACGACGAGGCCCGGACGGGGACGGCGGACGCGCATCGCGACCTCGATGGCCAGCCGGCCGGCGATCGATCGCGATATCGCCAGGCCCAGGCCGGTTCCGAACAGCGACTGACCCGCCGCGCCGCGGCCGAAGGGCTCGAACATCCGCCTCAGCTCCGCTTCGTCCACGCCCGGGCCATGGTCCCAGATCACCACCTTGGGCGCGCCGTCTTCAAGACGGACGAGAAGGCGGACCTCGCCCGCGCCGTAGGCGCAGGCGTTGAATATCAGATTGCGCAGCAGCTCGCCGATCAGCACGGGGTTGCCGCGAACCGGCGGAAGGGCGACGGGCGAGCGCGCCAGCACCTCGACGTCCGGAAAGGCGCGGACGGCTTCGATGCGGATCGTGTTCAGCAGCGTCGTCAGGTCGGTTTGCCCTTCGGTGACCGCGGCTTCCGACCGGGCCAGGGCCAGGAATTGCGACAGAACCCTCAGCAGATTGGCGGCGGCGGATCGGGAGTCGCCGAGCAGGGCCTTGTCGCGCGGCGTGGCGGCGGACCGCTCCAGCAGCGCCAGATTGGCGATGATCACCGACAGCGGCGTGCGCAGTTGATGGGAAGCGTCGGCCGAGAAGCGTTCGAGCGCCCGCGTGAAGCGTTCCAGGCTGCCCATCAGCTGCGCACGCCGCTGTCGGTGATCATCGCCAATCTGGCGCTGCTGGAGCGGTCCGCCGCCACGCCGCGC
>JASGDR010000240.1:0-10037 GCA_047607095.1 Caulobacter sp. | reverse complement strand
TTGTCGTGCTTCTTGGCGGGGTTGGTTTCAGCTTCCGAGACCTCGGCCGATTTCCCAGCCGCTCCCCCCACCGATCGCTGCGCGATCACCTCCCCCAGAGGGGGAGGTTCCTCTAGGTCGTCCTCACACCTTCAAACGCGCCTCGGCCAGGTCGATCTCGCGCATCAGCTTCGTCTGCGCCTCGCCGGTGACCGCGCGCTGGCGGATCAGGCCGTGCAGGGCCTTGCGCTCGGCGTGCAGGGCGACCAGGCGCACCTCCTTTTCGAAGCCTCGCCCGCGACGCGCGGCCAGGGCCGCTTCGCCGGTCTGGGCCAGGCCGTCCAGGCGGTCGCGATAGATGTCGACCACCCGGGCCGAGGCCGTCTGGAAGTCGGCGTCCGAGGCGTGGGGCGAGGCGGCCTGCATCTGCTCGACGGCCTGCACGGCGGCGATGGCCAGGGCTTCGCGGGCCTTTTCGGCCTGCTCGTGGCTGGCGGTGTCGGGGGGCAGCTGCAGGTTCTTCATCAGCAGCGGCAGGGCCGTCGCCGAGATCAGCAGCGACAGCACGATCACCCCGGCCGCCAGGAAGATCGCCAGATCCCGGGCCGGGAAGTCCTCGCCCGTGGCGGTGACCAGCGGCAGGGTCAGCACGCCGGCCAGGGTGATGGCCCCGCGCGCGCCGGCGCAGGCGGTGGCGGCGATGATCTTCCAGTCCGGGCTGGCCCGCTCGTCGCCCCGGCGCTTGGCCCGCAGCAGGGTCAGTTTCAGCGAGCCCCACACCCAGGCGAAGCGCAGGGCGCCCAGGCTCAGCGTGATGGCGACCACATAGACGGCCAGCCACCAGGGTTCGTGATGGCCGGTGGTCTGCACGGTCTCGACCGCGCCGGCCAGGATCGACGGCAGCTGCTCGCCCAGCAGCACGAAGATCACGCCGTTGGCGGTGAACTGCAGGGTGTCCCACACCATGTTGCGGCGGACGCGGGTGGCGGCCACGGTCTGGCGGGCGACTTCGGAGAAGCTCATCGCCACGCCGGCCGCGACGGCGGCCAGGATGCCCGAGGCGTGCACCCGCTCGGCCACCAGATAGGCCGCGAACGGGATCAGCAGGCTGATCAGGGTCTGGGGGCCGGCGTCCTCGGCGCCCGATCGGGTCAGCCAGGAATTCAGGGTGGTGACGACCAGGGTGGTGGCGACGCCCACGACGACGCCGGCCAGGGCCACCCAGGCGAAGTTCAGCACCGCCTCGTGCAGCACGAAGGTCCCCGTCAGCGCCGCGGCGATGGCGAAGCGCAGGCAGACCAGGCCCGAGGCGTCGTTGAGCAGCGACTCGCCTTCGAGGATATGCATCAGCCGCTTGGGGATCGGCACCCGCTGGGCGATGGCCGAGACCGCGATCGGGTCGGTGGGCGAGATCACCGCGGCCAGGGCGAAGGCCACGGCCAGCGGCATGGACGGGATCATCCAGTGGATCAGGAACCCGACCCCGACCACGGTCAGCACGACCAGGCCCAGAGCCAGCTCCAGGATCACCGGCAAGTCCTTGAAGAACTCGTCCTTGGGAATGCGCCAGCCGTCGAGGAACAGCAGCGGCGGCAGGAACAGCAGGAAGAAGAGGTGGGGGTCGAGCGAGACCGGGGTCTTGGTCAGGGTGGCGATCAGCGCGCCCAGGCCGATCTGCACCAGGGGCGCGGGGACGGCGAGGGGCAGGAACCGGGCGGCCGCGCCGCTCAGAACGACGGCGGCCAGCAGGGCCAGAACGATCTCGACAGTCTCCACGCCTTACCTCGTCTCCGTTGGGATCGAGGTTACCCTAGGGTGATGCGTCCGGCGGCGCGACCCACAAACCGGTCCGATCGTGGTCTACTTTCAGTGTCGGGTGCGAAAATCTCGTCCCACGGCAAGCTCAGGATGAGATTTTCCCATCGATCGCGTGTGTAGATGGTCCTCGTCTCGCGCTCGTCGAAGGACGAGGACCACGCACTGAGCTTGTCGCTCGATCGCCTCTACAGGTCGAACCGGACCCCCTGGGCCAGGGGCAGGGCCCCGGAATAGTTCACCGTCGCGGTCTGGCGGCGCATGTACTGCTTCCAGGCGTCGGACCCGCTCTCGCGTCCGCCGCCGGTCTCCTTCTCGCCGCCGAACGCCCCGCCGATCTCGGCGCCCGACGGGCCGATATTGACGTTGGCGATGCCGCAGTCGCTGCCCCAAGGGGCCAGGAACCCCTCGGCCTCGCGCACGTCGTTGGTCATCACGCAGGACGACAGGCCCTGCGGCGCGTCGTTCTGGATCGCCACCGCCTCGTCGAACTCGGCGTAGGGAACGACGTAGAGCAGCGGGGCGAAGGTCTCGCGGGCCATGCCGGCCGTGGGGGCGGGCAGGCGGGCCAGGGCCGGGCGGACGTAGAAGGCCTCGGGCGCCTCGGTCTCGCGCAGCCGCTCGCCGCCGACCACCTCCGCGCCGTCGGCCCGGGCCTGGTCCAGGGCCTGGACGAAGCCCTCGTAGGCCCCCTTGTCGATCAGCGGCCCCAGCAGCACGCCGTCCTGGCGCGGATCGCCGGCGGGCAGGCGCTCGAAGGCGGCGGCGACCGCGTCGCTCACCTTGTCGATCAGGCTCTCGTGCACGATCAGGCGACGCAGGCTGGTGCAGCGCTGGCCGGCGGTGCCGGCGGCCGAGAACACGATGGCGCGCAGGGCCAGGGAGAGGTCGGCGCTGGGCGTGACGATCATGGCGTTGTTGCCGCCCAGCTCCAGGATCGAGCGACCGAAACGCTCGGCCACCACCGGCGCGACGGCCTTGCCCATGCGGGTCGAGCCGGTGGCCGAGACGAGCGGGATGCGCGGGTCGCGGGCCAGGCGCTCTCCGGCGTCGCGGCCGCCCAGCACCACGCTCGACAGCCCGGCCGGAGCCTCGTCGCCGAAACGGGCGATGGCGCGCTCCAGCAGGGCCTGGGTCGCCAGCGCCGTCAGCGGCGTCTTCTCCGACGGCTTCCAGATCACCGGATCGCCGCAGACCAGAGCCAGGCACGCGTTCCAGGCCCATACCGCGACCGGGAAGTTGAAGGCGCTGATCACGGCCGCCGGACCCAGCGGCTGCCAGGTCTCGCGCATGGCGTGGCCCGGACGCTCGGAGGCGATGGTCAGGCCGTGCAGCTGGCGCGACAGGCCCACGGCGAAGTCGCAGATGTCGATCATCTCCTGCACCTCGCCGGCCCCTTCCGAGGCGATCTTGCCGGCTTCGAGGGTGACCAGCGCGGCCAGGTCCGCCTTGGCCGCCCGCAATTCCTCGCCGAACAGCCGCACCAGCTCGCCCCGGCGCGGGGCCGGAATGCAGCGCCAGGCCAGGAAGGCCCGCGCCGCGCCGGCGATCTTGGCCTCCGCGGCCTTGGCGTCGTCGAACGCGACATGGGCCATCACCCGGCCGTCGATCGGCGAGCGCACGGCGCTTCCCCCGTCGGCCGACAGGTCGACGCCCAGGCGGGCCAGGATATCGCGGGCGTGGGCGGCGGGAGCGGGGAGGGACTTGGACATGCCGACATGGACGCGCCCCGCGGGCGTCGGGTCAAGACCCCCGCACCGCAACCCGCTTGGGTTGACGGCGCGGCGGGGCGCCTTCAAATGAATCGCCCGCGACGGGGTGGATACGTACGACGCGACTCGCGAAATGGACGACCAGGGCACGTTGCAGCATGGGACGCGGATCGAGACGCTGCGCGCGCGCGTCGATCGCCGTCTGGCCGAACTGGCCCCCGCGCCGGGAACCGCGCCCGACCGCCTGGTCGAGGCCGTCCGCTATTCGCTGCTGGCCCCGGGCAAGCGCTTTCGTCCGATGCTGGTGCTGCTGGCCGCCGAGGCGTTCGGCGCGCCCGAGGGCGCGGCGCTGGATGCGGCCTGCGCGTTCGAGATGATCCACGCGGCCTCGCTGGTGCTCGACGACCTGCCGGCCATGGACGACGCGGGCCTGCGTCGCGGCCTGCCGACCATCCACCGGGCCTTCGACGAGGCCACGGCGATCCTGGCCGGCGTCGGGTTGCTGAACCAGGCCTACGCCGTCATCGCCGCGGACAAGACCCTGTCGGGCGACCTGCGCGCCGAGATCACCGCCCGCGCCGCGCAGGCCGTGGGTTTCATGGGCCTCGTGGCCGGCCAGGCCCGCGATCTGCTGGATCGCGACCAGCTGCGCGACATGGCCGCCATCGACCGCCTGAACCACGAGAAGACCGGCGTGCTGATCATCGCCGCCGCCCAGGTCGGGGCCCTGATCGGCGGCGCCGACGCGGCGGCCGTCGAGCAGGTGGGCGAGTTCGCCCGCCGGGTGGGGCTGGCCTTCCAGATCCGCGACGACCTGATCGACGCCGAGGGCTCGGTCGAGGCCGCCGGCAAGGACGTCGGCCAGGACGCCGCGATGACCACGGCCGTCTCGCGGCTCGGCGTCGCCGGGGCCCGCGCGGCCATGGAAGAGCACCTGTCGGCCGCCGAAGCCGCCCTGGCCAGCGCCGGCGGCGGCGGCCTGCTCGGTCCCTACGCCGGCCGGCTGTTCGCCGCGCGCAAGGCGGCCGCGTGAGTCCAGACCCCATTCCGGTCCCCCCCATTCTGGTCGCTGAAGGCGTCGTCCGGTCCTATGGCGAGCGCCGCGTGCTCAAGGGCGTCGACCTGACCCTGCATCCGGGTGAGATCTATGCGCTGCTGGGCCACAACGGGGCCGGCAAGACCACTCTCGTGCGCGCCATCTGCGGCCGGCTGAAGCCCGACGCCGGAACCGTCCGCCTGAACGGCGCCGATCCGGCCCGGGTCCCAGCCGCCCGCGCCGGGCTCGGCCTCGTGCCGCAAGAGATCGCCCTCTACGCCAATCTGTCGGTGCGCGAGAACATCGAGACCTTCGCCGCCCTGGCCGGGGTGCCGCGCGCCCAGGTCCCCGCCGCCGTGCGCCGGGCCATGGAGCTGACCCGCACCCTGGAGCGCGCCGACGCCCCGGTCCGCACCCTGTCGGGCGGTTTCCAGCGCCGCGCCAACATTGCCGCCGCCATCGTCCACCAGCCGACCCTGCTGATCCTCGACGAGCCGACGGTCGGGGTCGACATCGACGCCCGCGAGGCCGTCGACGGGGTGATCCGCGACCTGCGCGACCTGGGCGTCGCCGTGTTGATCGTCACCCACGACCTCGACCAGGCCGGGGCCCTGGCCGACCGCGTCGGTTTCCTGCGCGCCGGAGCCATGGTGCTGGAAGGCGAGCCGCGCGCCCTGGTCGCCGAGGCCTACGGCGACCAGATGGAGATCCTCGTCCACCTCTCCGAAGGCCTCGACACCGCCGGCGAGATCCGCCTGGCCGCCGAGGGCCTGGAGCCGACCCGCCGCCCGGGAGTCTGGACCCGCCTCGACGCCGGCGGCTACGCCGCGGCCGGGCGGCTCGACGCGCGCCTGCGCAAGCTGGGCCTGGCCCCGCGCGAGATCCGCGTGCGCGAGCCGTCGCTGGCCAACCTCTTCACCCTCGTCGCCGAACGGAAGGCCGCATGAGGATGCGCGCGGCGATGGCCCTGGCCATGATGCGGGTGATGGCGCTGGAGCTGTGGCGCGACCGGGCGGCCCTGGTCATGACCTTCCTGCTGCCGCCGCTGGTGTTCCTGATCTTCTCGTCGGTGTTCGCCGGAACCTCGGGCGACAACCTGCAGCCCAAGCTGGCCGTGACCGACCTGGCCGGGACCGACGCCTCGCGTCGGGTCGCCGCGGCTCTCCTGAAGAGCCCCGACCTCCGCGCCGAGACCGCCCCCGACCCGGCCGCCGTGCGGGCCAGGGTCAAGTCCGGACAGGTCGATGTCGGCCTCGTCATCCGCGCCGACCCCGCCCAGCCCGGCAAGCCGTTCCTGATCGTGGCCGATCCTTCCCGGGCCGTGGCCGCGCCCCTGGCCCAGGCCCGCACCCAGCAGGCCCTGGCCGCCGCCGCCCCGGACGCGGCCCTGCGCCGCTCGGTCGAGGCCCTGGCCCCGGCCCTGGGCGACCTCACGCCCGTCCAGTCCGCCCGCATCGACGCCGCCGCCGCCCAGCTGCGGGCCAGGCCGCCGGCGCTGAAGGAGGATCTCTTCGACCGCGAGCAGGTGGCCGGCGCGCGTAAGGGCGGGGCGGTGATCGCCTATTACGCCGGGGCGGTGATGATCCTGTTCGCGCTGTTCTCGGCGATGCAGGGGGCGCTGTCGCTGATGGAGGAGCGTCGCGCCGGCGTCGCTGACCGCCTGCTGGCGGGCGTGGCCGGCATGGGTCCGGTGGTCACCGGCAAGTTCCTGTTCCTGACGGCCCAGGCGATCGTCCAGGCGGTGATGATCTTCGTCGTGGCCCAGGCCGTCTACGGCGTCGAGGCCGTGCAGCATCTGGCGCTTTGGCTGCCGACCACGCTCGCGGCGGGGATCTGCTCGGCGGGCCTGGCGCTGGGCCTCGTCTCGCTGTGCCGCACGCGCGATCAGGCCCAGATGCTGTCGACCTTCGTGATCCTGGTGTTGGCGGCGATCGGCGGCAGCATGGCGCCGCGCTTCCTCATGCCCGCCTGGCTGCAGAGCCTGGGCTGGCTGACGCCCCACGCGTGGGTGATCGACGCCTACCAGGCCGTGCTGTGGCGCGACGGCGGGATCGGCGCGGTGTATAAGGCCTGGATCGTGCTGACGGCGCTCGGCGCGGCGGGGCTGGGCGTGGCCCAGGCGATGTCGCGGGATCCCCGGCGCTAGAGCCCGGGTATTTGAGCCCGAGTATTTGAGCCAAGACAAGGACGAGCCCGCGAAGCCTGATCCAATCGGCGCGGCGGGCTCCAGAGTAGGGAAGAGATGGTCACCTTCGGACTTCAGATCGCCCTGTTCCTGGCCGCCTTCGCCTTCATGGAAGGCTTCGCCTGGTTCACCCACAAGTACGTCATGCACGGCTTCCTGTGGGTGTGGCACCGCTCGCACCACGAGCCCCGCCACGGCGCCTTCGAGCTGAACGACCTGTTCGCGGTGGTCTTCGCCGCCCCCGCCATCGTCGCCATCTGGTTCGGAACCAACGGCGGCCTGCCGTGGCTGCTGCCCGTCGGCCTGGGGATCACCGCCTACGGCGCGATCTATTTCATCTTCCACGACGGCATGGTGCACCAGCGCTTCAAGGTTCCGCTGGGCAAGTCGGCCTACTGGAAGCGCCTGATCCAGGCCCACCGCATCCACCACGCGGTCCACACCAAGGAAGGCGCGGTGTCGTTCGGCTTCCTGCTGGCCAGGCCCATCCGCGAACTGAAGGCCAAGCTGCGGGCGCGGGGCGTCCAGGCCTGATGCCCATCCTGTTGGAAGTTCTGTGGAAGGGGCTGCTGGGCGGTCTCGTCACCGCCCTGATCGTGTTGGCCTCGAAGAAGGGAAACGTCCTGCCCGGGATCCTGCCGCTGGCGCCCACCTTCGCGATCATCGCCTTGCTGGCCGTGGGCTCGAAGGGCGAGCCGGGCGGCTTTCGCACCGCGTGCCTGGCCGGGGCCAGGACTATCCCGGCCTATCTGGTCTTCCTCGGCGTCGCCTGGTTTCTCAGTGACCGCATCGACTATCGCCTCGCCATCCTCGGCGGCCTGGCCGCCTGGCTGGTCGCGGCCCTGGCGATCTTCCTGGCGCCGAAGCTGCTCTGAAACGAAGAAGGCCCGCCCCCTCGCGAGGGCGGGCCGGCTTTCGTCCGGGCGGAGCGCTTACTCCGCGCCGCCGGCCTTGCGGTAGTCGAGCGGCGGCTTGCGGTCGCCGACCATGGCCTTGTACTGGAAGCCGTCGCCGCGGCGGGCGTTCAGCTCGGCCTTGGCGTCGGCGATCAGCTTGGGGTTCATGAACAGTTCGGCGCCGGTGATCGACAGGGTCTTGGCCGCCACGGCCGCGCCCTTGAGGCCGATCGAGTTGCCCGCCGCCGCCACGTTCTGCCAGCTGTGGCCGGCCGAGCCCGGCACGAAGGTCGCCGTCGACAGGCCCACCGTCGGGGTCACCCACGAGATGTCCGAGACGTCGGTCGAGCCGCCCATGCCGCCCCTCATGTCGGCCGGGGCGTAGGGCTGGATCTTGCCCACCGAGGCCAGGTCGCCGCCGCCGTTCACCAGGCTCTTGGCCAGGGTCTTTGCGAACTCGGTCTCTTCCGGCGTCCAGGTGATGCCGCCGACGCTCACCAGACTGTCGTTCATCACCTTGCCCAGCACGTCGTTGGGCAGCAGGTTGTAGACGCCGCCGGTCTGCTCGAACTCCACCGTCGTCTCGGTGGCCATGGCCGCGCCCTGCGCCGCCTTCTTCACCCGGTCCATGACGCTGACCACGATCTTCGGGTCGCTGTTGCGGACGTAGTAGTAGACCTCGGCGAAGTCCGGCACGACGTTGGGCGCCTTGCCGCCGTTGGTGATCACGTAGTGGATGCGCGTGCCGTCGGGGATGTGCTCGCGCATGAAGTTGGCGGCGGTGTCCAGCACCTCCACGCCGTCCAGCGCCGAGCGGCCGGCCCACGGCGCGCCCGAGGCGTGCGAGGACTTGCCGCGGAAGCGGAACTTGCCGCTGATGTTGGCCATCGAGGTGCCCTGGCGGGCCGAGTTCTCGTTGCCCGGGTGCCAGTGCAGGGTCACGTCGACGTCGTCGAACAGCCCTTCGCGCACCATGTAGACCTTGCCCGAACCGCCTTCTTCGGCCGGGGTGCCGTAGACGCGAATCTCGCCCTGCACCTTGTTCTGGATCATCCACTGCTTGAGGGCGACCGCGCCGGCCACCGAGGCCGCGCCGAACAGGTTGTGACCGCAGCCGTGGCCGTTGTCGGTGCCTTCACGCGGGGTCTTGGTCGGCACGGCGGCCTGCGACAGGCCCGGCAGGGCGTCGAACTCGGCCAGCACGGCGATCACCGGGCCCTTGCCCTGCTTGAAGCTGGCGACGAAGGCGGTCGGCTCGTCGGCCACGCCGGCCTTCACTTCGAAACCGGCAGCCTTCAGCTGCTCCTGCAGCACGTTCGAGCTCTTGGTCTCCAGGTAGCCCAGCTCGGCGTAGTCCCAGATCTTCAGCGCCGCTTCGTTCATCTGCGGGGCGTAGGCGTCGACGTTCGCCTTCAGCTGGGTCTTCTGGGCGGCGCTCAGCGGCGCGGCCATGGCGCTCGACGCCATCAGCGCGCAAACCAAGCCTGCGGCGGCGGTCTTGAAGATCGAAGTCACGAAAAGCCTCCCTGAACGCGGCGCGAACGGCGCCGCTGTCTATTTCCAAGACGCAGGGGGGAGGCGGTTCCTCAACCGGGGAGGGGCAGAAAGTGGGCTGATCCCCACCTTCCATCATCTGCCATAGGGGCGGGAACGATCGGAAAAGAAAGCTGGATCGGCCCTACGGCGAAACGAGCACGATCTCGCCGCCTTCGCCGGTCTTCACCTTGGCCGCGCCGTAGGCGCTCAGGGCGTCGACGAAGCCGGTCACGTCGCCGGTCTTGAAGCGACCGCTCATCGGGGTGGCGGCCACCCGCGGCGAGGCGATGCGGATCTTGCGTTCCGAATAGCGGTTCAGCTCGCCGACGATCTGCTCCAGCGGCTGGTTGTCGAAGGTCAGGCTGCCCTGGCGCCAGCTGGTCAGGGCCGAGACGTCGGCGGCGGCCACGGCCCAGGTCGCGCCGGCGCGCTGCTCGAGGCGCGAGCCGGGCAGCAGGTCGACGCTGTTGTGGGCGGCCGGATCGGCGACGCGGATCTTGCCTTCCAGCAGGCTGACCGACCAGGCGTTCGGGTCGATGCGCACGTTGAAGGCCGTGCCCAGGGCCGTGACCGTGCGGCCCCGCGCCGTCACCACGAACGGGCGGTGCGGGTTCTTGGCGACCTGGAAGAAGGCCTCGCCGCGATCCAGGGTCAGGCCCCGGCGCGCGCCCCACTCGGTGACGCGCAGCACGCTGTCGGTCGACAGGGTGGCGACCGAGCCGTCGGCCAGGGTGATGGTTTTCTGCTGTCCGACGCCGGTCTGATAGACGGTCTGGGCCGTCTGGGCGGGCGCGACGACGGCCGCGTCGTGGTCCGACGGGGCGGTGGCCAGCCACAGGGCCGTGCCGAAGCCGGCGGCGGTGACCATGCCGGCGATC